>JAOTXR010000217.1 GCA_029862285.1 Gammaproteobacteria bacterium | reverse complement strand
ATAGTACTCAGTGCCGCGATAGCATTGTCATCGACCACGGTGCTCGGCAACGCGATGGCCGGGCTAATGCTGCGTTCAATCAACGCATTCAAACCCGGGGATTACATGCGAGTGGGCGACCACGCCGGTCGTGTGACCGAAATGGATCTGCTGCATGTCGAAATTCAGACCGAGCAGGCCGACCTTACGACGTTATCCAATATCTACCTGGTAACGCATCCGTTTCGGGTGGTCCGTTCGCAGGAAGGCACGATCCTCTCGGTTCCGGTCAGCCTGGGCTACGACGTGCCCCGGGAACGGGTGGAACAGCTGTTGCTCAAGGCAATCGAAGAGGCGGGGCTGCAAAAGCCGTTTGTGCACATTACCGATCTTGGCGACTATTCTGTTACGTATCGCGCGGCCGGATTGCTCAAGCCTGCGAAGAAACTCATCGCAAAGCGTGCGCGGCTGCGGGCAACGACACTCGATGCTCTGCATCGCGGCGGTATAGAAATCGTATCGCCGACCTTTATGAACCAGCGCACGATATCGCCCGACACACCCATTATTCCCAAGCAGCAACGGCAACAGAAAACCGAGCCCAAAGGTGCCGACGCAGACGATGTTGTGTTTGAAAAAGCCGAGGAAGCGGAATCGCTGGAATCCATGCGCGAGCGTCACAAGGCTATGCTCGAACGCGTGGACGAATCCCAGGAGCGCTTGAAATCAACCGAAACCGACCGCGAAAAAGAGGCGCTGACAACACAAATCGAACGCACCACCAGGACCGCCGAGCAGCTGGCCGACCTGATCGCAAAAAACGAAGAAAAGCTCAGTTCCGAAGGCTAGCGTGCGGCCAATTGCGTAAATAGAGGGCCGCGAGTCGACCGGCTTGACACACCGAAGACAGCACCCGAAAATCGCCAGTCCTGTAAGGAGCGGCTTTATGTCGCGGAGCGCGGAGCACAGGGATGCGCAAGAGAGACTCTTGCCGTGATCAAAAAAGTGGCTATGTAGCTCAGTTGGTTAGAGCGGCGCATTCATAATGCGTAGGTCGCTGGTTCAAGTCCAGCCATAGCCACCATCTTTTAATGGGGACAGTGACCATAACTCTGCTCGCAGTTTCGGATCAAAGGTATCCAGGTCCAGTTTGTCACAGTGGTTCGGGTTCACTTACACTTTTTTTCACTGATCGATCACGGCCAACTCAGTTCGGGAAGAACGCAAACACCCCTGCATACAATTTGCCGTCGGAGACATTTCTCACGATGATTAGCACCGGCGATGGAAAGACACCGGATGTGTGCGTCACCTCGCGCTGTCGGCTTGTAACGCATCAGCTTCAGCGAGTAACTGACCGGCCGCTATCAGCCGGGCGATGTACGGAACGTACATATTTTTTATCAACGTCATGCGAACCGCGCTGCCAGACATCAGACCGCCAATGGTGAAAAACCGACTGTTTCGGTCGGCACCGAAACCCCGGCGAGTCGAGCGGATTCGTTGGCGCGCAAATACCAGCCAACCCGTGGCCAGCAGCAACAGCACGCTTGGCTCGTGCATAGGCTGCGGGCCGCCCATCAGCTGTGTAAACGATGACCCTGTGATGTTATTGCCGGCTGAATCAGTGCCGAAGTATTCGAAGAACTGGGAACCCGGCGTGCCAATACCGTTGAAGGCAAAAGTGACCGAAAAGCCGCCGAGCAGAGGGTCGCCCGGTGAAGTCGAAAAACCCATCTTCCTGAACCCCCAGGATTTCAGCGTCGGGAGCAATAAAACCATCCCACCCGGAGAAATTGAATCCAATGGGTCCACGATGAATTCGCCCGAGCCCGCGGGCGACTCGATCAAGTTGAAATCGTACAGATCGAAATCAAAATATATGGTAAGGGCATTGAGATCGAATGCTGTGTCGTTACCCATCGTGTAGTCGTAACGCCAGAGATCGACCCCGACTCTGTGTGCGGGCTAAACAGTGGCGTTGGCCGAGCGTGCATGCCCACTTGTGTGCGGACCAATAGTATGTAGTTAGAGTCACTGTCCCCTTTTATAATAATAGGTATATCTGCGAATTGTTTTTTTCTCTGCTATTCGTGTAGTTTTCGGGTATTGGTGTAGCCAAAGCCATTGAAAAGAGGCAGCCATGGAATTTGCCATCCTCCCGCGGCTGAGCGATGAACCCGCGCTGAATAATCCAAGATGCCCGGTCTGCCGTCCTATATCGTCTAGCCAACACAGAAGTTTCTGCAATCCAGCGGTCGTCGTGGGAGTCCTGCTGGCTGTGTCATGGAGCACAGGCGCAGTCGCCCAGGATCTTGAATGGGCGAAACAGGCCGGCGGCCCAAGTAATGAATCAGGACGCGACATCGCTGTGGATGACTCAGGCAACAGCTACGTCACGGGGTTTTTCGCGGGCGAAGCCACGTTCGGCGAGGGGGAGGTAAACGAGACCACGCTGAGTGGTGCCGGCAGCAGTGACATTTTCATCGCCAGGTACGACGGCAACGGCGACCTCTTGTGGGCCAAACAGGCCGGCGGAGTAAGTGGTGAAGCAGGAACTGGCATCGCCGTGGACGGCTCAGGCAATAGCTACGTGACGGGAAGTTTCACGAACACAGCTACCTTCGGCGAGGTTGGCAACGAGATAACGCTGGCTAGTAACGACTGGAACGACATCTTCATCGCCAAGTACGATAGCAGCGGTGACCTCGTATGGGCCAAACAGGCAGGCGATCCCGACGCAACGTTTGCGAATGACGAGGGCAACGGCATCGCCGTGGACGGCTTAGGCAATAGCTACGTAACGGGATCTTTCCGGGGCCCAGGCACCTTCGGCGAGGGGGTCAACGAGGTAACGCTGTCTGGTTTCGGATTCGAAGACATCTTCATCGCCAGGTACGACAGCGCCGGTAACCTTTCGTGGGCCAAACAGGCCGGTGGGGGAAATAGTGACGAGGGCCAAGGCATGGCCGTGGACGGCTCAGGCAATAACCACGTGACAGGGCAATTCCAAGGCTCAGCCACCTTCGGCGAGGGGGTCAACGAGGTAACGCTGTCTAGTGTCGGTTTCGACGACATCTTCATCGCCAATTACGATAGCAGCGGCGACCTCTTGTGGGTCAAACAGGCGGGCGGGGCAGGTGCAACCGATGTCCTGGGCATCGCTGTCGATGGTTCAGGCAATAGCTCCGTGACAGGGCAATTCCAGGGCTCAGCAACGTTTGGCGCTTCGGAGCCAAATGAGACCACGCTGACTGTTGCTCCCAACGGTGGAATGTTTATCGCCAGGTACGACAGCAGCGGCGCCCTAATGTGGGCCGAACAGGCAGGCGGAGTGACGGGGAGTGCCACGGGCACGGGTATCGCCGTGGACGTCTCGGGCAATAGCTACGTGGGGGGAGAATTCAGCGGCTCAGCCACGTTCGGGATTACCGTGCTGACTTCCGCCGGCTCCGAGGACATATTCATCGCCAAGTACGACGGCAGCGGTACGCCCTTATGGGCCGAACAGGCAGGTGGGACAAGTGCCGACTTAGGTCGCGGCATCGGCGTGGACGGCTCAGGCAACGGCTACGTGACGGGGTTCTTCGGGGGCACAGCCACCTTCGATGCTACCAACCTGACTAGTGATGGCGAGGGCGACATTTTTATCGCCAAGTACGGTGACACTTTCCCTGATATAGACGACGATGGTATTGCGGACTCGTCGGACAACTGCGTACTGGTCGAAAACGCCGACCAACGCGATACTGATGGTGACGATATCGGCAATGTGTGCGATCCGGATGTCGCAGCGCCCAGCAATTGCCTCGTTGATTTTTTCGACGTTGTTGTCTACAAGCAGAACTTCCTGCTGAAAGGTGATCTGGATACTGACAACAATGGCGATGGTTCTACCGATGCTCTCGACGTGGCAATTCTAAAGGATTTCTTCCTGAATCCCCCAGGCCCGAGTGCCAACGGCTGTAACTGAACTTACAGTGACGAAGCCCTTGCGGCGATTCTGCAATCGTCGAATATTTTCGGGTTGCTTTCTCTTTTTCAGAGGCCGAACACGCGCCGGCAACCTGCGGTAGATGCGCCCTGTAGTGGTTTGGTTTGCGGACCAATAGTACGTAGTTAGAGGCACTGTCCCCCTCAGTCGTCCAGCCAGGGCATGTGTGCCCGCAGCCGGGCACCGACTTCTTCGACGGGGTGATCGAGGTCGCGTTGCATCAATTTGTTGTATTGCGGCTTGCCGGCTTTGTTTTCCGCAATCCAGTTGCGGGCAAAGGTGCCGTCCTGGATTTCTTTCAACACGTCGCGCATGGCGGCCACACTGTCATCGTTGACCACTCTCGGCCCGCTGACCATGTCGCCCCAAGCGGCCGTCTCGCTGATGTACTTGTACATTTTTTTGAGCCCGCCTTCGTGCAGCAGGTCCACGATCAGCTTGAGTTCGTGCATGACCTCGAAATACGCCACCTCCGGTTGGTAGCCCGCTTCGACCAGGGTTTCAAAACCTCTCACGATCAGTTCGGTGGCACCGCCGCACAACACGGTCTGCTCACCGAACAGATCGGTTTCGGTTTCTTCTTTGAAAGTAGTCTCCAGCACGCCGCCACGTCCACCGCCCAGACCCTGGGCATAGGCCAGTGCGCGCGCTTTGGCCTGACCGGTGGCGTCCTGATGCACG
>JAOTXR010000216.1 GCA_029862285.1 Gammaproteobacteria bacterium | reverse complement strand
GACGGGAACCGGCCGCACGTCGCGGCACAAAGCAGCCCAAATGCACAGATAGTGTGATTGCGATTATTGGCAACCTCTTTTAGTGTCGATACAGCGCACGGATGCGCATCGACTGGCAAAGGGAGGCCACATGTCAATTACGAGTTTTTTTCTAGCCGCACTGACCCTGCAACCGGTCATTGCCGACCCAACCAAAGACCTACACCCGACCGACAGACTGGAGCAGGCCGCTCATGCGAGTGCTGTATGCGATTGCGCCGGTCCGCTGGTGAATTACCTCGCGTATCAGCTGGCACCGGCAAACCCGGAGACACCGGCAGGCCAAAGCCAAAGCAGTGGTGCGGATCACATCGCCATCATGCGCCTGATCAACGAACGCTGGGGACAACGTTATGATCTTGGTGGTTTTGATTCGGCAAATCTCGACCTCGATTACCTCAATCGCTGGCATTTCTGGATCGAGGAGGTACAAGTCGCGCACGGCGTGACTCCTTCGTATACCCATATGCCACACGCCGGCAACGAACCAGGCAAGATTACGCCGCAGCCGGCCAGTCGCGACCTCGGTCCGGTAATCACGGGGATCAGGCTGAATTGCAGCAACTGCGACGATGCATTTTGCGATCCATTGCGGCTGGCAGTGTCGGCACAAGAGGCTATCTTTGACGGCCAGTATCGCAGCGAGTGTGAAAACGGTTGTGCCAATCCAAAGGATGAAATGCGCACGCGTTTCATCAATGCCATTTACGAAGGTGGTCCCGGCAGAACCGGCGGCTGGACATTCAAGATCACTGCCCAACAGGAAGATATCGATGCATTGCGGCTGGTGCACGCCAAGCTGGTTCCGGTCTGGGGTGAAGAAATTCTGCTGGACTTTTCCATATTCGGCGGTGGTATCGACAGCGATATGAACATCCTCTCAGTGATGCGGGCCTACCAGGTCCATATCCTGAAACCGAATGGCGAATGGGTGTTCTGGCAATGGGATATCAACCAACCGCGTTTATCGAGCGTGCCACCCTACTCGCCCTACCCGCAGTGTCATGCGTTTTATGAGCCGCCGCCTGCTGACTCCGGTCCATCGCCCGGTGGCCTGCAACCCGATCCAGATACCTGCAACCGCGGCGTGCGGCCGCTGCCCTGACCAGATCCGCAGTTAGCAGGTTTTACGAGTGCTGCTCGCTGCGGTACACACCGCAGCGCATCAGCCCCCGTTCTTGACGGGTATCCGAAGTCTCACGCCACCAATTGCCGCAGGGATTCGGCGCTGTGACCTGCAAGACCCAGTGACACCATGGTACGCGGCGCGTCGGTCAGATAATCGCGGTCCATCACAATAGAAACCAGCGTGATAATGGCGTCGATAATTGGCGTTTCAACACCGATCTGCCGGGCCAGATCATGCAAAAACACCAGACCGAAGCCGACGTCTTCATGAAAGTACCGATTGTCGAGACTGCTCTGTGCCTTGATGCCTTTGAAACCCGGCGCTTTCGAATAGCCGACGTCGTAAGTCGAATCGGCCATGTAGCCCTGCGAGTAACCAATAACCGGATCGGCAATTACATCTATACCCAGCGCGTGGCCAATGGCAATGCGTTCACGGTCAACGGCCTCCAGCAGGCGGCCAACCGATTCTGTGACGCCGTCCTCGTAAAAAAACAGGTCTCCGCCGGTTCGTTCGATTAGCGCAGCATTCAGCAACGTGATTGTCGGGTGGATAACCGGGTTGCCATTTTGCAGACTGGTCTGGAAGACATTGTTCGCCAGGACCGCCATCGGGTAGACATCACTTATGGCATCCATCGCGGTCCTGGAGCCACTCGCCGGTAAGGCGGCGAGAAACAGACCGCCTTTTAGCTTTAGAAACACATTGATCCTGCCCGGGCCGGTGATACGAACCGCGTACGGCAGGGTCGAGGTTTCCGCGACCAGCGGATCGGTGCTTCCAAGCGCCAGACCCGCGGCCTTTTTGAACTCAATCGCGCCACCGCAGGAACTGGGACACACGATGACGATTTGACCGGGCTGTAGATGAGGTTTGCAGGCATTCGCAAAGGGTCGGGTGCTGTAAGCAGGGCCGACCGCATAGATAATGTCGGCCCCGTCGAGTGCCTCTGCAATGTCGTGTCCGGCATAGGCAATCGGAGCGAAACCTTCGAGCTGGCCCTCGGAATGAATACCGCCATTGCCCCGGACCGCCGCTACCTGATCGGGAAATGGATCGAAATCGAACAGACTGACCGTATGTCCGTGTGCCGCGCAATCAAAAGCCACCGCACAACCCCCGTTACCGGAACCGAGAACTGCAATCTTCATTTTCTCTCCTGATTCTTTATCTGAGCGACAGCAATCTCCTGCATCTTGAATTTCTGCAATTTGCCGGTAACTGTCATGGGAAACTCATTAACAATACTAATGTACTTCGGCGCCTTGAAATGCGCCATGTGCTCGCGGCAGAAGTCGCGAATTTCATCCGTGTTTACAGTCTCACCGGCGTGTAACTGAATCCATGCCATAACCTGTTCGCCGTAATACTCGTCGGGAATGCCAAATACTGAGACCTGGGCAACTTTGGGATGATTGAGAATTACCGCCTCGATCTCGCTGGGATAGAGGTTTTCGCCGCCACGGATAATCATATCCTTTAATCGCCCGGTAATGCGCACGTAACCCTCGGCGTCCATGCAACCGAGGTCGCCGGAGTGCAGCCAGCCGTTTGCGTCGACAGTCTCTGCAGTCGCTTTGGCATCACCGTAGTAGCCCTGCATAACGTGGTAACCACGGAAACAGATTTCACCGGCCTCGCCGTGCGCAACGATCTGCCCGGTCTCTGTGTCGACTATCTTCACTTCCTGGTGCGGCAGGTTGCGGCCGACCGTCTCCACCCGCCGCTCGACCGTGTCGGTAGGCGAAGTGATGTGCGTAAGCGGCGAGGCTTCCGTTTGCCCATAGCCTATAAGTATCTCGGGACAATGCAGATCGCGCATCACCCGATTCATCAACGCCGGCGGACAAGGTGCGCCGGCCATGATGCCGGTACGCAAACTGGAGAGATCAATATCGATGCGCTCCGGGTGCTCGAGTTCGGCAGTGAACATGGTTGGCACGCCGTGCAAGGCCGTACACCGCTCCTGCTCGACGGCACGCAACACAGACAAAGCCTCAAAAGACTCCGCCGGTAGCACTATGCAGGCCCCGACGGACAGGCACATCAAGTTTGCCAGCACCATGCCGAAGCAATGAAAAAACGGCACTGGAACACACAGACGATCGTGCTCGCCGAAACGCATTTCCTGTGCGGCAAAAAAGGCATTGTTTAGCAAATTATGATGCGACAGCACCACGGCCTTGGAAAAACCCGTCGTGCCCGATGTGTACTGGATATTGATGGCGTCATCCATATCCAGCGATGCGCTAATCGCGTCCATCTGCTCAACGTCGACTGCATCCGCCGCGGCAATCACTTCCTGCCACGTAGTAAATCCCGGCGCAGATCTCACGGTATCGAGTGCGCCGACCGGATCGTAAACTACTACCCTTCGCATTGCGGGCAATTGTGCACTACTGAGTGCCGCCGGATCGGCAGAATCGAGTTCCGGGATGAGCTCCCGCAGGCTGGCGACATAATCGGCGCTACGAAATGACGGGATCGCGAAAATACCCTGCACATCTGATTTCTGCAGCACGTATTTCAATTCCGCCGCACGATACGCCGGATTGATATCGACGAGAATAATTCCGGCCCGGGCCGTGGCCAGTTGCAGTAACAGCCACTCGACGTTGTTGGTTGACCAGATGCCGATACGATCGCCTTTGCCAAAGCCGATACCAATCAGACCACGGGCCAGCTCGTCAACGCGTCCAGACAGTTCTTTGTAGGTGAGTCTCTGTTGCTGCGGCAACGATACGATGGCTTCGTTCCGGGGAAAACGTGCCGCGACGCGTCGAAAATGCTCATGGATTGGCTCGCCAAGTAATGGCGTGGAGCCACCACGGTGGAAATAGCTGTGAGTCGTATCAGCCGCCATGCGTCAACCGCTACTCCTTTAAAATACGAGACGACGGCAATCCGCACCCTCCGGGAAAGTGCCAATCCGCCGTTGATACGCTAGTTAAGCGTCAGTGACCGCGCAATTGCGACTTCTACCTAGCTTTTTGGCCGGGATCTCAATAGCTGGGAGACAGTGCGAATGCGACGCCGCACCGATTCTTGTTTACACTGTGTGAGGAGTATGCGGAGTTTTTGGTTCAAAAAGTTTGCCTGTAAATGGCATGCCTGGCCCTCGCTACGCCCCTGCCCGTTTGCCATCGCGACGCTTTTTCTTAGTCTCGCGCCCGGTGTCGCATGGTCGGCCTGTGAAGCGCCGTACTACCACACTGACCGCCGGCCCGGCTGGTGCGCAGGTATTGGTGGACTGGCCGATGCCGATTTTGACGTCCCTGGAGCGGCTAATGAACTGGTGATGGTCGAACGCGGATTCAGCGGGGCTTTGCTGGAGCGACGGCATGGCAAGCAGCATTTTCTCCTCGGCCTGGACTATGCCTATCGCAGTTACGAAGCGGATGAAGAGATAGGCGCCAATCTCGATCTGCATACATTTACGGTTGCGCCGCTGTGGTCTGTTCGAGGCGACAAACGTGACTGGTTGTTGCGC
>JAOTXR010000215.1 GCA_029862285.1 Gammaproteobacteria bacterium | reverse complement strand
AGGGACCAGCGCACAGGCGAGTGCAAAGGCCAGCGTGTGCAGGAAAGAGGGCAGCTGACCTGTCAGCGGTGTGTACAGGGCCTGACCTGAAGCAAACAGGCTATCGGGTCGGGCATAGAAATAGACGACGCCCCCCAGTAACAACGTCACCCATGCGATTGCGTGTAGCGGCCAGTGGCGGTTCATACGGGGCATTATGCTTGAACCGGGTGCGTTACTCATGCCTCGCGTATTTCATCGCTGTTTTTTTCTTTTGTCTCGGTCACGTCGACCATGAAACCGCGTAGCTTGACGGGTTTGGCGTGTTGATCGCGTACGACGTTGACGATGTCATGTATCCATGCCGTGCGACCGTCGGCGGTAACAATCCGGTATTGAAAATCAAAATTCTGCAGCCGGCGCGAGTTGTTGAGACATATTTTCATTGCCTCATCACGGTCCTCCGGGTGCAGCAGACGCACCCAGAAATCCTGCTCGTACCATTCGCTGCTCGGATAACCGGTAATTTCTGCGGCCTGTTCACCCACATAGGTGAACTGCTGGGTTACTGCATCGGCCTCCCACGGGATCAGGCGCAGTACGTCGGCCAGTTCCATAAACCGTTCTTCGCTGGCGACCAGCGCCGCGGCCGCCCGGGTGCGCGCTGCCTCTGCGGCGACGCGATCGGTTACGTCGTGAAGAATTATCATGCTGCCGGGCTGGCCGGAACGGGAGACATAATCAGACGCGCTAATCTCGACAAAGCGCGCTTCTTCGTCGTGGCCGGCAATCCGGAAATGACCCACATAGGTGTCTTGATCGCTGAGCACACGATTGAGCCGGATGCGGTCGACCGGCATAAAAAAGTTTTTGAATGGGGTATCCAGTACGTCGCGTTCGCGTACGCCGAGAATCTCACTGCCACGGCGGTTCAAGGTCTGGATCCGACCGTTATTGTCCAGTGTCAGCATGCCGATCGGCGCCTGGTCGAGAACGTTACCGAGGTACTGGTTTGCATCCCAGGAGGACTGGCTCTTTTTGGTGCTGCCTGAACCACCGTCGGCGTCGCTGTCATAACTGCAGCGTCGATGCGCCCGGTTGACACTCCGGCCAATGACCGTTTTCAGTTCGTCAAGCTGGTCGACCGGTAGCAGGTTCACCGCATCCGCAAGAAACGGGCTGAACTCGATCTGCCGGCGATAATCTTCGGCCTCGTCGCCGGCGAGAATGACAATCTGGATGTTCCTGTCGAGCTTGTGTACATGTTGCGCGACCCGTACGGGCTCGGTGAGAGCCGTGCCGAGCACGACCACCTCGCAGTCCAGCGTACCGAGGCTGGATGCAGTCAACAGTTGCTCGACGCTGTCGAGGGTCGATACTTCGAGCCGTGGTGCCGCCTGGCTCGAGGCGACCCGTACCGTGGCCGGGTCGACTTCGACAAAAGTCACCCGGCTGCGCAGCGGATTTTCAGTGTTCTGGGTCATTGTTTTGCCGCCGGAACAGCCAGTGTGGCGCCCTGACGGGAATGCGATTGTAGTGTGATCAGGCCGTCTCTGCGCCAGTAAATATAAGCGTTCTGTTAAGTCCGCGCCTGGCCCGGCTTTAAGTCTTTGTCCGGCATGGGTGTTTTACATAATCAAACCGGGGGGGCGGGTGGACGAATCGGGTATTTTTTGCCATTATTCGTCCCAGAAGACCGTCCCCAGGGGGTGGTCTGACAAGGGTTTTGTCGGGACATAAATGCCGGCATATATAAGACGAACGATTAATTAGAAAGAATAGAGGGGGCATCATGTCCAAACGAATTTTAGCGTTAACCGTATTGGCTGCGGCTTTCATCGCCGGGCCTGCGGCCGCAACGACGACTATCAGTGTGACTTACAACTACGACGGTGTGATCACCGATTGTAATCCCGACATCTGCAGCCTGGTTCCGGTATTCACCGACGACCCGGTAACCGGCGAAATCACCATCGAAGTGGATAAAACGACCGGGGACTTCGTGTTGCCCGATCCGTTCCTGGATTTTGACTTCCTGGTCGGTGGCGTGATTCCGGTTGTGCCGCCCAACCCGGATGGTGTGATTATGACCGGTTCCGGCAACGTCGATGTCGGTGGGGCCTTCGGTTTCACCAGCGGCGGGCTGAGCGGCGACTTTGTCGGCGGCACGCTGGGCGGTCTCGGTGGTAATGTGTTTATTGACCTGCTGACCGGCGGTATGACCGTGACAGTCGGATTTGGCACCGTGTTTGTTGCCAGTGTCGAAGGTACGTTTACACCGAAACCTATTGTTCCGATACCGGCAGCCGTCTGGCTGATGGGTTCGGCACTGATGGGTCTGGCTGGCTTGCGTCGCCGCAAGACTGCCTGAGCTAACGGAATAGGTACGATCGAGAAGCCCCGCTCATGCGGGGTTTCTTTTTTCAGCGTTTTGTTTTGAACAATAATCGGATGACAAAGATGAACTATCGCAAAGGCCTGATACTCGCTGCCCTGTTGGCGATCATGAACGCGCCGCTATCAGCACATGCCTACTCAGACATGTTTGTGTTTGGCGACAGCCTGTCGGATGCCGGCAACCTCAACAGTTTCCTGGGCCTCCCGATAGCACCGTACGTCGACGGTTATCTCAGCAACGGCCCGGTCTGGGTGCAGACGCTGGCAACCAGGCTGGGTCTTCCCGATACGACACCGTCCTTCCTTGGCGGCAATAACTACGCCTGGGCGGGTGCGCGCACCGGTGGCGCGGGTTTCCCGGATGCCCTGACTGCGCAGCGCGATACCTATCTGACCGATAGTGGTGGCTCGGCCAATGCGGATGCCCTTTACGTGATCTGGGGTGGCGGCAATAATGTCCGCGCCGGCGACAGCACCGGCCCAACCGATATTTCCGATATCATCAGCAGTCTGGCCTTAGCCGGTGCGACGGATTTTCTGGTGCCCAACCTGCCGGATATCGGTCTGACACCGGAGTCAATGACGGGCGGGCCGCCGGGCACCTGCGACGGACTCAGCACGCCGCAGTGCATGGATCTGTTGAGCGGTGTGACGGCGGACCACAACGCAGCACTGCAAGCTGAGATTGACGCTTTATCGGCTGCGGATCCTGATTTGAACATCGTGTTGTTCGACGTATTCTCGATTTTCAACTTGCTGATCAACGATCCGTTTTATCTGGCATCGTTCGGCTTCACCAACGTCGATACCGCGTGCTATGACGGTCTGCTGGGTACCGGCGGACCCGGCAATATCTGCGCCAATCCGGACGAGTTTGTGTTCTGGGACGGCATCCACCCGACCGCGGCCGCACACGAGCTACTCGGCACCATTGCGGCAAGACAACTGGGCGAGGTGGTGCCGGTACCGGCCGCGTTACCGCTGATGCTGTCGGCCCTGGGCATCTTCGGTTTCATGAGACGCCGCCGCGCCGCCTGAAACCCTCTCAAGTTTGTTTTCTAAAGCCCTGTTTTTGCAGGGCTTTTTTTATTACTTTTCGGCCATCGGGAGGATTGCGAAATCTCGTGGGATCCTGATGTTCGCGATTTCAGGCGCTTTCGCAGGGACATAACAATTACGCGGGCGGTGGTTCATGATTCATCAAATCTTCGATGAAATGCGCCACCAGTTCGTGACGACCGGCATATCCGGATTTTGCATAGACGCCGGTAGCCTGTTGCCGAACGGTCTTCTCCTTGACCTCACGGGCCTGCGATATTTCCCGCATCGAAAGTCCCTTGATCAGCAGCAGGGCGACTTCGCTTTCCGACGGCGACAGTCCCCAGTCGGTGAACTGGCCACGCATGACTGCCAGAAGCTCGCCGGAAAGGCGGGCTGTTTTTGTTCGCTCTGCAGATACTTCAACGGTGAGACGGCTGACCCGTCTCATTTCGGTAAGCAGAACCGTCAAGATAGCCACAAAGACAAGGAACTCGACGAGTATATGCAGCAGGCTTTCGCTGCTGCTCAACAAATCGGCAACGATGTCATAGGCGAAAAACAACGTGGCCGATGCCAGGACGATCGTTGGATAGTAGTTCTTGAGCGTCACGTCAAATCGTCGGCCTCATCCAGTCGAGCGTTCCGCCGTAGTGCCCACATCCTGTGCCAGATGGGATTCCCTGCCAGCGAGTGCAACACTACAGAGCCTACGTGGACAACCAGATACAAGGGAATAAGGGCTTCCCCTACCTCGTGCGTCTCCTCTATCAGTTCATACAACTGACTCTCCGGGCCGCTACCCAGCAAGAACAGTCCGGTTCCAGTGACAGCCATCCAGGCGAATATGGCAAGACCAAAAGCCTGGGTGAGACCCGCGAGACCCTGATGCATGCCGCGTTCCGGAACCCGGAATTGCAGCAGACTCAAGATATCCTGCCGGGCCAGCGCCCACTGCCGGCGTGAAAACGGTGACCAGCCGGAAAAACGCAGTGGACCCGATCCGACCAGGCCACGCAGGAAACGCAACGCGACGAAAGCCGCCAGGGAAAGACCCAGATAGGTGTGCAACAGGTACCCCAGGGAGTCGTTGCCGTTTTCGGCGCCCTCCGCGGTGAGGTAAGCCGCGACACCAAAAACCGCTATCCCAAAGTGCATGATCTTTGCGTACAGCGGATAGGAATAGTCCTGGTCGGCCATGATCGTCTCCATTTCGTTACGACCACGAGAGTACTGTGCGTTGCAA
>JAOTXR010000214.1 GCA_029862285.1 Gammaproteobacteria bacterium | reverse complement strand
CTGGCCACCACCGGCCTCGCCGATACGCCCGAGCGACAGCGACAGCAGATCGCCGCGGTCCTGGTGATGCAGCCATCCGGCGTCGATTTCGAGCTTCTCATCGTAGATGGCCCGGGCAAAAGTGAGTCGGGCAGCATCGTCGTTGAGATTGAGATCGAGAGAATCGGAGAGAGTCGGGCCAGCCGCCATGACCGCAGTCATGGCCAAAAACGTCCTGAAGACGTGGCTTTTATTCATGCACGCGTCCTGTTATCGAACCTCGCAGATTATGAGACCTGCCAACGACCCACAGGTTCGTCAGCACCCGCTAGAAAGACTGTATGATAACGGTTTTTCACGGTCCGCACACGACCGGTGCCACCCATGGAACCGGAACTATTGTGAGCTCCACGACACAAGAACACAGCAATTTCACCGACCCCGTTCAGGTTGCCGGCCGCATCGTCGAAGAATGCGTCGCCGAACATGGCGAGACCAGGACGGCTGAGGCCCGCGACCGTGCCCTGAGTATTCGCGACATAGTCGCCGGGCTGGGTGTCGGCGGCGATATCACGGCGGCCGCGCTTATCTATCCGCTACTGGAACAGGGCCTGGTGAGCCGGCGCACCTTGCGCAGCCAGCTGCCCGACGACACGCTGCGGTTTGCCCGTGAACTGGTTCGCCTGGGCAAGTTCACGTTTCCGGAGCACTGGAATCCGGAAACCGGTCTCGATGCCCAACAAGCCGAGACGTTGCGCAAGATGCTGCTGTCGATCATCGAGGATGTGCGCCTGGTGCTGGTGCGACTTGCGGATCAGCTTTACCGGTTACGCAGTGTAAAAAATGCCGACGACGCATTGCGCCGGCAGCTAGCGCTCGAGACCCGCGAAATTTATGCGCCGCTGGCGAACAAGCTGGGCGTCTGGCAACTCAAATGGGAACTGGAAGACCTTAGTTTTCGTTTTCTCGAACCCGACACGTACAAAAAGATCGCCAAACAGCTCAAGGAACGACGCGTGGATCGCGAAGACTACATTCGGGATGTCGTACAGACGCTGCAATCAGAAGCCGGCAAATTGGGTATTTCCGCCGATGTGGCAGGCCGGCCGAAACACATTTTCAGTATCTGGAAAAAGATGCAGCGCAAGAAGCTCGACTTCGAACATATTTTCGATGTCCGTGCTGTGCGTGTGCTGGTGGATTCCGTTGCCGATTGCTACGCGATACTCGGCGCGGTGCACGGTCGCTGGCCACCGGTTCCCGGCGAATTCGACGACTACATTGCGACTCCAAAAGAGAATATGTACCGCTCCCTGCACACAGCCGTCGTCGGTCCCGGCAAAAAAACACTGGAGATCCAGATACGCACCCGCGAGATGCACGCGCATGCGGAGCTGGGTGTTGCCGCGCACTGGAAATACAAAGAAGGTAAAGCCAGGGCGTTGAGTGGCTCCGATGCGGCTTTCGAAAGAAAGATACGCTGGGTGCGCAGCCTGCTGGAACCGACCGAAGAACAGGAATCGGAAAACGATTTCATGGACCGGTTCAAAGCGGACCTGTTCGAGGACCGGGTTTATGCACTGACGCCGGGTGGTGACATTATCGACTTGCCACTCGGGGCGACGCCGCTGGATTTCGCCTACTACGTGCATACCGAACTGGGTCACCGCTGCCGTGGCGCCAAAATCGGCGGCCGCATTGTACCGCTCACATACAAACTGCTAAACGGCGACCAGGTACAGATCATTACTGCCAAGACCGGCAAGCCAAGCCGTGACTGGCTGATCCCACAACTCGGGTACCTCGGTTCCACCCGGGCGCGCGCGAAAGTCCGGTCGTGGTTTCGACGCCAGGATCAGCATCACAATCTCGAGCAGGGTCGAAATACTCTCGATAAGGAAATCCAGCGCCTTGGTGTTAACGATCTCAACATTAGTGATCTTGCGCGTGATTTTCGTTTCGGCAACAGCACCGATTTCTACGTCGCCGTCGGTTCCGGCGAAATCGCAGTTGCCGAAATTGCCCGGGCGATCCAGAAGCGCACCGCGCCAGATGTGGAGCAAGAACACGAATTACAGGTCCGCAAACCCAGCGTCGAAAAAGACTCGGCGATCAAAGTCGAGGGCGTTGGCGGACTGATGACCAATTTTGCCCGGTGTTGCCGCCCGGTGCCGCCCGACCCCATAGCCGGCTATATTACCCAGGGTCGCGGAGTTACGATTCACCGTAGGCACTGCGCCAATATCCTGCGTTTGGCCGATACCTATCGCGAACGGGTGCTCGAGGTGAGCTGGGGTGGCGACAGTCCAAACACCTATCCGGTCGATATCACGATCGAGGCACATGACCGCAAAGGACTGATCAAGGACATCAGCTCGCTGTTGTCGGCAGAAAAAATCAACATAGTCGGAATGACGACGAAAACCGACAAGAAGAGCATGTCAGCCAATTTTGATTTAACGCTGGAAACAAGTGGATTGGAAGAGCTCAGTCGCATCATGCTGCGAATCAGCAATCTGCCCAATATCGTGTCGGTGAGACGCCGTACTTAGCCGCCAATCGTGCACCAGTAACGCCGGACCCCGGAGGGCCACATGAGTGAAATAAGGCAATACCCTTTGATGATCGTGGACGATCGTGCCGCCGCCGGAACGCTGGACGTTAGCGCACCATTTGACGGTGCATTGATTGCGAAATGCGCCACCGCTGACCGGCAGCATGTAGAGAGCTCCCTGAGTACCGCGCATCACCTCTATCGCGCACGATCAGAATGGTTGTCATTGCCTCAGCGTATCGACATCCTCGAGCGTACCGCGTCAATCATGGCAGCCGAACACGAAACGCTTGCAATAAACGCGGCGCGCGAAGGCGGCAAGCCACTTATCGATTCACGCGTCGAGGTGACCCGCGCGATTGACGGCATCAAGCTCTGCATCGAGCACATGCGTACCGAACAGGGGGGTCTGGTACCGATGGGTGGGACCGCCGCATCGGCGGATCGTGTTGCTTTCACTCGCCGCGAGCCTATCGGCGTCGTGGTTTCGGTTAGTGCGTTCAATCACCCGCTGAACCTGATCGTGCATCAGGTTGCCCCCGCGGTGGCTGTTGGTTGCCCCGTAATCGTCAAACCCGCCGCAGACACGCCACTATCGTGCCTGCGTTTCGTCGAGATACTCCGGGAAGCCGGTCTGCCCGCCGGCTGGTGCCAATGCGCGATCATCGAGGACAGAGACGTTGCCGAGAAACTGGTCACTGATGCCCGCGTTGCATTTTTCAGCTTCATTGGCTCGGCGAAAGTCGGTTGGTACCTGCGTTCCCGGCTGGCGCCCGGGGCACGTTGCGCGCTGGAACACGGTGGCGTTGCCCCGCTGTTTGTCCTGGAAGACGCCGACATCGACGCGGCAATCGCCGCCACCCTGAAAGGCGGCTTTTATCACGCCGGCCAGGTATGCGTTTCCGTGCAACGGGTGTTCGTTCCCCGCGCCATGGCGCGCGACTTTGCTGACCGTCTGGCGGCCGGTGCCGACAAGCTGCGTATTGGTGATCCGACGTCGCCGGACACCGAGATAGGCCCTCTCATCCGGCCTGCGGAGGTCAAACGAGTCCATGAGTGGGTGGAAGAAGCGCTGGCAGCAGGCGCGGACCGTCTGGCGGGTGGTGCGCCGTTAAGCGACAGCACCTATCCGTGCACTGTCCTGCTAGACCCGCCGGCAAATGCACGCATAAGCAATCAGGAAGTATTTGGCCCTGTCGTGTGTGTTTACAGCTATGACGAGCTGGACACCGCCATTGACCTGGCAAACTCACTCCCGTTTGCGTTCCAGGGCGCGGTCTTCACCCAAAATCTCGACCGCGCACTCGAGATTTATTCCCGGCTGGATGCCTCGGCGGTCATGGTCAACGATCACACTGCATTTCGCGTCGATGCGATGCCCTTTGCGGGACTACGCCAGTCCGGCCTCGGCGTCGGCGGCATTCCCTACACGATGCACGATATGACCATCGACAAGATGCTGGTACTGCGATCGGACGCGATCTAGAACACTGTCTCAGCGCTCGAAATCACTGCGGTCGAGCAGCGTTTCAATTGGTTTGATTAACTGAGCGGAATCCAGAATCGGCTTGGTAATATAGAAGTCGAAACCCTCTGCCAGAAATCTCTCGCGGTCGCCAACCATCGCATGCGCGGTCAGGGCTACTATCGGCAGCTGCTGCAAACCCGGCGCTTCGCGAATTGTGTGTAATGCCTGCACACCGTCCATGACGGGCAGCGAAATATCCATCAAGACCAGATCCGGTGGATCGCTGGCGATTTCCCTGGCAGCCGACAAACCATCGGCGTACTCGCGCAGCTGGTACCGGTCCTGAAGCAGCACGCGCAGTAGCAGCAGGTTGTCGGGATTGTCCTCGACAACCGCAATGATCTTCAGCTTCGAATCTGTGATGGTTCCCGGCAAAGTAAATAGCCCCGTTTTCTCGCACAAACCACGATTAACTAGTACGCTAGCGTCACTCTAAACCGCAACCCGGCCCGCGAACAGTAATAAGTCGATGTTCAGCCTCGATCTTCGCTCCATTATTTACATCCTGGTCGAAATCCTGTTTGTCGGGGGGGTAACGCTGGCATTGTTTCGACTGCGGCGCCAAATCAGCCTGGCACCGCTGTACCTGTTTGTCGGCACTAACCAGTTTT
>JAOTXR010000213.1 GCA_029862285.1 Gammaproteobacteria bacterium | reverse complement strand
TAGCGCCGGGTTCGCCGGGCCGCTTACCGGTGTTGGCCCGCAACAGCCACCAGCAGCCGGCGATATTGGCCAGCGTAAGGATGATGATGAACCAGCTCCAGCCGCTACTCATTGTGTTCTCCATCACTGTTGTCTTCCAGGGGAATATGGGCCGCGTCGTCGAAATCCTTGCGATCGCGAACCAGGAATAGCCAAACAGCGAGCCCGATAAAAGCGCTCATGAGCGCGAGCGTGATGAGACCACGAACGATACCCATATCAATACCGTCCGCGTGGGAACGCCAGGCCCAGACCCTGCAAATAGGCGACCAATGCGTCCATCTCGGTTTTGCCGTCGACGGCGGCGCCGGCCGCGGCGATCTGCTCGTCTGTGTACGGTGTGCCCAGTGCACGCAACCGGCGCATACGCAGTGCAACTGTGTCGCCGTCGAGCATTGCCTTGTCCAGCCACGGGTAACCCGGCATGTTCGATTCCGGCACGAGATCACGTGGATTGATCAGGTGCAGGCGATGCCACTCATCGGTGTACCTGCCGCCGACCCGGGCGATATCCGGTCCGGTACGCTTGGAACCAAACTGGAACGGCCGGTCGTAAACAAATTCGCCGGCGACAGAGTAATGGCCATAGCGTTCCGTTTCGGCGCGGAATGGCCGTATCTGTTGCGAGTGACATACGTAACAGCCTTCGCTGACATAAACATCGCGCCCGGCGAGCTGCAGTGGGGGATAGGGCTCCACACCCTCTATGGGCTGAGTCGTTTCGGCCTGGAACATCAGGGGTATGATTTCGACCAGGCCGGCTACGCTGATTACCAATGCGATCGCAACGCCCATCAGCGCAATATTTTTCTCAAGTTTTTGATGATTCATCGTGGCCCCCTCACGCTGTGTCACTGGCCGGCATGACGGGAACGCCAACCGCGCTGTTGCCCGCGCGAATCGTGTGGTAGCTATTCCACACCATGATGAACATGCCGCTCAGGAACAAGGCACCACCGAGCAGCCGGATGGCATAGAAAGGATAAGTCGCTTCGAGGCTTTCAATGAAGCTGTAACTCAACGTGCCATCTTCGTTGACCGCTCGCCACATCAGTCCCTGCATGACACCGGAGATCCACATCGAAACCATATACAAGACGACGCCGATGGTTGCGACCCAGAAATGCAGATCAATCGCTGCGGTGCTATGCATCTCCTTTCGACCGAAGAGTTTTGGCAACAATGCATAAATGGAACCGATCGAAACCATCGCCACCCAACCCAGCGCGCCGGAATGCACATGACCGATCGTCCAGTCGGTGTAATGCGATAGTGCATTGACGGTCTTGATTGCCAGCATTGGTCCTTCGAAGGTAGACATGCCGTAGAAGGAAACAGCGACGATGAGAAATTTGAGAATCGGGTCGGTACGCAATTTATGCCAGGCGCCGGACAGGGTCATGATGCCGTTGATCATTCCACCCCAGGACGGTGCCAGCAGTATCAGAGAAAACACCATGCCCAGCGACTGTGCCCAGTCAGGTAGCGAGGTGTAATGCAGGTGATGCGGGCCGGCCCACATGTATACTGAAATCAATGCCCAGAAGTGCACGATCGACAGGCGATAGGAATAAATCGGACGATTTGCCTGCTTGGGTATGAAGTAATACATCATCCCCAGGAATCCCGCGGTCAAAAAGAAACCAACGGCATTGTGCCCATACCACCACTGCACCATGGCATCGACGACACCGGAATAGATCGGGTAGGACTTGAACAGGCCTGCGGGGATAACCAGGCCGTTGAAAATATGCAGCACTGCAACGGTAATAATGAATGCGGCGTAAAACCAGTTGGCCACATAAATATGCCTTACGCGCCGCCTGGCAATAGTGCCGAAGAAAACTACTGCATAGGACACCCATACGACAGCGATCAGGATATCTATCGGCCACTCGGCTTCGGCATATTCTTTGCTCTGGGTGATGCCAAGCGGCAGCGTTACCGCGACGGCAAGGATGACGGTCTGCCAGCCCCAGAAGACCAGCGCGGCCAGTCGATCGGAGAACAGACGCACGTGGCAGGTGCGCTGTACTATATAAAAGGAGGTGCCCATCAATGCCGAGCCGCCAAAGGCGAAGATGACTGCATTGGTGTGTAACGGTCGCAGACGAGAGTAGGTCAGCCAGGGCAGGTCGAAATTCAGCGCCGGCCACAACAGCTGCGCCGCGATGAGCACCCCCACTGTCATGCCGACGACACCCCACAAAATGGTAGCCAGCGTAAATTGCCGGACTACTTTATCGTTATAGGTCTCCCTTTCCACGCAATAGCCTCCCCGCAACGCAGAAAAACGTCCGCGCGTATGGTAATGACTCATCTGCTCCATTGCCATAGGCATTATTACGGATCGTATTGGCGGCGGTCAGGATCATCCTGGCCTATTTTTCGAAGGGCATCTCTGGAACGGAGCCGGGGCCCGGCGACAGCCCTGTCGGCTACTGGGTGCGGACCTGGAAAATGGCGGCCCAGACCCGGTTGGCGGGGGCATCGAGCTGGGCGTTTGCGACGTACTGATTACCAAAATCGAGCGTGGCCGGACCGGGCGCATAACTGAAAACATCGCCATCTATCGTGTCGGTCAGCGCAGCCGTTGGTAACGCGGCGTTAAAAACGGCTATTTCTTCGGCAGGCGTGCAGGGACCGGTGCACGCAGTTTGCGAACTGTCGATCCGAACCGTGCCGCTTTGAAACGCGAATGCAGGATCGAGTACGTCGCGGACACTTATGTCGGTAAACGCGCCAGCCTCGTTGTTGATGTACAGCATGTAGTAGATCAACAGGCCGTCCGGTAGCATTGCACCATCTGCGATGGGTGTACCGTCGGGCAGGAATGCACGTTTTTCCATTTCCAGCGAGCCTGGGGGCAAGGTCACCAGGCGATTGGCGCCTGCTTCTGAAGTGTTGTCATCGGATGCCCTGGCAACACCGACAATCGAGTCGCCGACCGCGAGCGCGACAGCACCGGGAACTGTCAGGTCGCAGATAAACGAACCATCGGCCGCTGTCGTACAACTATCGAGAAAAGCCCGTAGCTCTCCGTGCGCTACGCTCAGGGCATCACCCGCCTCGATTTCGCCATTGTTATCGCCGTCATCCAGTGCTTTGTACACATAGACATCATGTGTACCGGCGAGCTTGGTGGCGATAGTACCGACGTAACCTTCGACATGCAGGTTAGTGCCAGACAGTGCCGCCTGCGTAAATACCGGGTAATCCATCGTGTCATTGGGATCGGCCGCGATGAGCACGCCATCGTTTGGCGTGACGCCGTCGCCGGCCGGGTTGCCACCGGAATTGGTTGTATCGATATCGATCGCAAGACCGGTGTTGTTATAAATGACATTGGCTGCTACATCATTAAATGCATTCGTGCCGGCCCGTTGCACGATTGAAATGCCAGCGCCCAGGTTGTCCTTGATAACGTTGCCACTGGCCCGGCTGCTGTCGCCAAAGATCCGAATTCCACCTGCCTCGACACCGCCGCCCTGACCACAGGCAATCAGCGTGTTCTGGTCGAAATTGATCGGGCCGGTAGCGTCGAAAGTCTCGATGCAAAAGGCCTGCATGCCATGGATGCGATTCCAGGTGAAGTTGAGCGATTGTCCCGTCGTGAGTTCGGCAGTGACGCCATCATCTACAACGCTGGCCGATGTCATCGCGAAGACTTCGTTACGACGGAACGACGTACCATTGTCGAGGTCGGCCGGGATTTCGTCGTTGTAGCCAAAGATATTATTCGTCACTACCGACAGGATGCCGGTGCCGGTCGTTACGTGGACACCGCCGGCCAGCCGCAGGCCGGGACCGGGATCGGCACCGTTTGCGCGCACACCGAACCAGTTGTCGGTCACGTAGAGGCTGTTACCCGAAGTGAGGACGACGCCATGGTCCGGCGCCGTGATGTTGTACATCGCAAATCCGATTATCCGTGTGTTCAGTGCCCGTACGTCGAAGATCGTGCCCTGGTCGTTGCCGTCTATTTCGATCTCGGGACGCGGGTAGGACGGCAGGTTGGTTTCGTCGCCGGAGCCCTCGATTCCATCCGGGCCGGTACCGACCGCCTTGGCCAGGCCGAAGGTCGGGTGGACGAACTCGCCGGTATTGGTGTCGCCGCCATTGACCGTCTGCGTCGTCGCATCGACCCGGGTGGTTCGATTGATCGGCGGCAGTTGCGAAAGCAGTTGTATGCGCCACCAGGTATCCGGGCCGTCGCTCTCATTGGCGGGTACTTGCATGTGAAATTGCACATTGCGCAGGAGTGACAACGCCGCGTTGATCCCGTTTACGTTCAGCAGGTACTGGCGCAGACTGCCCTGACCGCTGTCATTGACGTTGGTCACCAGTTGATAGGTCAGGCCAAAATCGACACCGGTAACATTGGCACCACTGATCGTTAACGGTGTCCACGTATCGCCGGGGCCAGCGTCGTTGTCCGTTGCGGTATCGTCCACTGCGCCGTCCTGGCCGCCCAGTGCCGGTGACGTATTCGCCCACGTCAGTTCTGCAATCGCACAGGCCGGTCCGCTGACCGGGTCGGTGATTCCACACGGCGCAACGAATCCGGTGCTGGGTGGGGTGTTGCTGTCGCCAATCGTGGCTGAACGGACCCGTACCTTATAGTCACCGTCTGCCGGTACATTCAGCGTG
>JAOTXR010000211.1 GCA_029862285.1 Gammaproteobacteria bacterium | reverse complement strand
CGGCGTACTCCAGGGTCCAGCCTTCATTGGCCAGCTTGAAGTTGTAACTACCTGCCTCCATGGGGAAACGCGCCTGATAGATGCCGCCGCCGAGGTTGACAAAATCGGTCGCCGGGTCGCTCGATGCTCCGGCCCAGTCGTTAAACGAACCACGAGCATAGAGTACGTCGCCAAAGGCTTCGCCGGCGTTGTTGCCAAAATCGACAGGCGCGGGGCACTCCACCCCGCCGCGTGTTGGCACCGCGCGGACCTCCTCAGGCGGATTGAATTCATTACGGAAGTACAGCGCCATTCCAATCGCAGGTGTATTGAGAGTAATCGTGCCGCTCTCGCCCTCGGGGATCAGCCATGATTGCGTCTGGGAACGCGCCAGACCGGAGTCGGTCGGTTCAACCACACTGCCACCGGTGAAGGTGGCCGTCAGGGGATCGTTACCGATCGTAAAACTGCCATTTACAACCGCCGGCATCTCGTCCGCTTCGAACCTGAAAACCGTCGTGACTGCCGGATCGGCTTGCAGGTCCGGTGGTGTCACCTCACCGAGGTCCAGCGAACTGGGACTACAACCGGCGAAAAAGACCACGCTGGCAATAACAGGTACAAACGACAGTGCGCGTCTGCTGATCGTTGCGGACATGGGAAACCCCCAAATAATTTTCATTCTGGTTCTGTGCCGCCGGTTGGCAGCCCGGCTTTGCAGATTACGCGCAGAACCCCCATCTTCTTTGGCGGCGAGTGGCCTCTCCGGGCCGGGCGCACGCCCGTGGCCCGTTGCCGGGTCACCCCAGAATGGTCGCAGTTTGCATTGCAGCAAAGCAATATGAAATCGATTGCGGCCGGTCATTTACCGGTTTTTCAGGGACTCGGTATCACCGTCAGGACCGGCTCCAGTGGCACGCTCGCATCGACGCTAAAATCGTAGTCACCGGCGGTGTCGATCGCCAGGTGCAGGTTGTTGGAGCTGCGCACCAGTGTCTTTGCGGCACCCAGCACGACAATGTCATCGACACCATCGCCGCCAAAGTCGGCCGTGCTCCAGTCCTCCGAGGAAATCTTGAATTCATGGCTGGCTGCATCGAGTATCAGGGTCGCGCTAAACGTGCTGGTCGTTTCGTTGTAGTCCATTGGATGGGTGAGGCCCCAGGTGTTGAACGAGCCGCGTACAAAGACCGTGACGCCATACGGGTTATTCGCACCGGGATCCGGTTGCTGAATCATCTCGTGAAAATTCACGACATCGGGTCCGTCCGGGACGCTGAAGAAATAAAAGTCGTGGCTTCCGGTGGCAACTGTATCGGCGAGGTCAGGCACGCCGGCACCGACACTCAAACCAGCGTCAGTGTATGGGCCGCCAAAATCGGTAACCGATGACCAATTCTCATCTGCGATTTTGTAATAGAGTTCGCCGGATACGTCCTCCAGTACGGTGTGATAAGTGTAGTTACCGGTGTAATTCAACGGATTTTCCAACGACCAGTTGTTGAAGCTGCCGCGCACGAATAATTCCGTCGTACCAAACGGTGCCGGTGCGGCGAGATCGAATGGCAACGCGGGCGGGTTACCACTACCAAGGAAATTCGGCTGGTTGTCGAGCACCTGTTCATTATTGATGTACAAGTCCAGCACCAGATTGTTGCCGTCGTCGGTTGCGAGCAACAATTGGGTGGCGAAGTCGACAAAGATCGGCCGGTCGAAAGTAAATTCGTCGCCGTCACGGTCCTGGTAAATCAGTGTTAGCGCGCCATCCAGCGAGTTCAGCGGAAACTCGATCGCTTCGCTACCGGCTACCGTTTTGGGGCCAATAACTTCGCCGGCTTCATCAATCAGCACCAGTTCGCTGCGGTTATTGCCGTTCTCGTACTGCACGGTCAGCGTCGATATCTGGCGATTGTCGATGATCAAATCCACCTCGGTACTGGTGGTATCACCGGCAGGATTCAGGACATTGGCACGCATTGTTACGACGGCCGGTCCGGCAACGCGGTTGCTGTCCCAGTACAGCCGAAACGGCGCCGTGTAGTCCTCGCCGGCCAGTTCAAACGGGCCGCCATCGACACTCGTTTCGAACCATACCCGCACAAAATCGCTGGTATTCAAATCAGTCAGCACTTCGATTAAACCCTCGGCCTGGCTGCCGCCAGCCAGGTTCGGAAAATCCAGCGAAATTACCGGCGCCGGATCCGGCATGGCCGTGTCGCTGCGGTAAATAGCAAAGCTACGACCAGGCACCGAAAGGCTCACCGCGCCGTTGGCACCACTGCTCAGAGGCGCCTGCGCCGGAGGCCACACGCCATACCAGGTTGCGTTTGACGTATTGGTCGTAACTGTTGCGGTATCGGTGCCGGTGGCAGTATTGAATGCCACGAGGTATTCCATACGATCGTGTGGCTGTACCCGCGACGCCACGTAGAGCCCCGGTCCGCCGCGACTGAAGCGTTGCACCTGAAGGCCTCGGCGCAATGCAGGGTGCTGTTTGAAAACTTCCGAGTACCGGGAAAAATTCCGGTACAACGGATGGCTCTGATCGAAGTTGTCATCGGCCGTCGTGGCCTCGGTACCAATCAGGTCATTGTCGTTATAGCTGGGGACCTGGCTGCTCAACATGTCTTCGCGCGCGCCCTGATCGCCACCGTCACCCGGAAAACCCTGCTCGTCGCCATAGTAAATGGTCGGCACGCCACGCAGGAAGAAGTTCATCGCATAAGCCAGGCTGACCGCTGCGACCTGATCGTCGTCATTCAGTCCCGGCAACGTACTGCGAATGATGCCGCCGGCGCGGCCGATGTCATGATTGCCGAAAAAATTGACCAGATCTCGTGCGTCGGAATCAGCGTCGGTAAAACGGTCGTCGAGATCAAATATCTCATCGAGCCGGTTGGTTCTGCTGAACGCCCCCGGGATCGCAAAATGCAGCGGGAAGTTCAACATCGAGGGCATCTCGCCGCGGGTGAAAAACTCACTGACAAGTACGGCATTTCCGTCGAACGACTCGCCGAATATCGTCAGATTGTCCTTGCCTATACCGAGTGCGAACTCTTCCAGCGCCGGGGCGAAGTCGTTCCAGAAATCCATCCTGACGTGCTTGGCCGTATCCATACGGAATCCATCGACACCAAAATCACCTACCCAGCCCTGGAAAATATCGATGAACTGCTGCCGCACAAACGGAATTTCAGTGGCAACGTCGTCCAGTCCAAAGAAATCGCCATAAATCGAACTCTCACCGCTAAAAGTGCTGTTGCCGCGATTGTGGTAATACTGAGTGTCATTGAGCCACGCAGGGTTCTTGGCGTTGACCCATTCGGGCGGCACCACCGGTGTATACGGCGGTTCGGTTAACGGCCGATAAGTGAACTGCCCCTCTGCATAGGTAATGATATCGGCGGTGTGATTGATAACCGCATCCTGGTAAACCTTAATGCCGCGCGCATGCGCCGCGTCGATGAACGCCTGGTACTCAGCATTCGTGCCGAGGTGTGGATCGATGTTTTCAAAATCGACCGCCCAGTAGCCGTGATAGGCATTCGGCCCGGAGTTCGCAACCGGTGGCGTAACCCAGATTGCGGTAACGCCGAGACCTTGCAGGTAGTCGAGCTTGGCGCTAAGACCGACAAAATCGCCGCCATGCCAGGTCGCTGTACTGAAAGCGTTATAGCCACCCGAGCTGACACCGGGTGGGTTGCCGTTGTCGTTAGTGCTGTCGCCGTTGAAAAACCGGTCGGTCATTACGAAGTAGATAATCTCGTCGCGTGGCGAACGGTCGGCTATCGCACCATTGTCCGGCAGCAGCACGACGCCCGCGGGCAATAACCGGCCACCGATTTCTCCATCGGTATGCGCCACGGTAATCACGACAATCTCCAGTTCGCCATTGAGATAGGCTTGCAGCTCCGCCGCATTCAATGTCGTGCCATCAGGTATACGCCACAGCCCGGGATCGGTCGCGTCCTGAATCAAAGCAACAATGGCACTGCCACTGAACCGGATAACGACGGCGGTCGCATCCAGACCCGCGTAGTTGATCTGTCCGCTAATCGCGCCACTCACATCGTCGACAGTCACAGTAGCCAGGCCGGTACCAAAACTATCCACCGGCGGCATCAGGTTAAAACCGCTAAGCAGCGCTTCACCGGTTAGCGCATCGCCGGTCGCCGGGTTATCGTCCGTTATCGGCGTAAATACGAAATCATCGACTGCGACGATTGCCGTATCGCCGAGACCGGCGGCGACCTCGATTAGTGTTATACCCGGCTCACCGGGTGCGCGACCCACGCTCATCAGCTCATAGCTGGTCGTGCCACTGAACGACGCGACCTGTATATCATTGCTGTCGAAAGCCCGTATCTCGCTTCCGCTGACGCCGGCAAGTCTGACGGTCAGTTCTGCCAGTGGTGCCGGCATCATGGATGCATCAATGATTGCCAGCTCCCAGCTGTAGCAACCGTCCTCAGCAATGACGACCGTAGAACTGGGTCCACCGTCCGGCACTACGCCAGGCAGTTCCGTTTGCTCGCCGATAATCACTGTCTCGCCGGGCCGGGCATATTCGACGACCGTCCAGTCGCCATCGGCCAGCTTGAAGTCGTAACTGCCAGCCTGCATATCGAACTCTGCTCGATAAATCCCGGCACCGAAATTGACAAAGAGATACGGCGGGCCCGGCGCCGGATTATTGGCCCACTCGTTATATTCACCCCGGGCAAAAAGCTCTGCACCGAAAGCCTCGCTATTGTCATTGCCCTGATCGGCAACACCGCAGATCTGA
>JAOTXR010000210.1 GCA_029862285.1 Gammaproteobacteria bacterium | reverse complement strand
GAAAGTCCAGGGTCGAACGAATCGTTGTTTCGGTGTCGCTGACGACTTCTTCGTAATGCACTAAATTAGTATCCAGGGCATCAATTTTGCTCCAGTGGTCCATCAGTCGCCGGTATTGCCGGTAATAATGCGTCAGGTCATCGAAGTCATAAGAAAAACCCAGGTTATTGCCGGTAAAGTCATGACTGTAGCAGGACAGCAGCGTATCCAGCGGATGACGAACGCAATGAATCATTCTTGCGTTCGGAAACAGGGCGGCAATCAGGCCGGCATGCACCAGATTACTGAGCATTTTATCCACCACGCGGCGATAGCCGGCTGGAAGCCCGGCCAGATAGAGTGAAGCGGCCATCTGCATATTTTCCGTCGTGCTCGATGACAGGCAGTCAGGATAGGGCTGATCTTCAGAACCGAGACCAAATGCCACCTGTGACAACAGTGCGGTCTCGCCAATGCTCGCTACATCCGGGTGCGAGTCAAGTATCTGTTCCAGCAGGGTTGACCCGGATCGTGGCATCCCCACGACAAATACCGGACGCGAGTCGCTGCTGGCTTTTTCTCTAAGACGGTCGATCAGAGCCTTGTCGAATAAATTTATCAGCTGCGTGACGCTGTCTTCGAATTCCCGCTGATCGTAGGTACGGGCTTTGAGGCGGTTGGCGTTGTGAAAATGCTGGAACGCCCGATCATAGTCACCGGCCGTATCGCGTAACAGACCGGCAATAAAACTGATCCGGCTACGGTCTAACCGACTGAAGTTCTCGTTCTTTAGCGCCAATTCGATTCCTGGCAACACCTCATCGGGGCGCTTTGCGTTACGCGCCAGTTTGCCCAGGCTGGTCCACAGCTCTGCGTTCTCGCCGGCGGTTTTTATCAGCGGTAATAGCAATGTAAGACCCTTGTCATAGTCGCCACGACGGTCATGCAGGCTGGCCACGGCTGCCAGTGTGCGGATGTCATGCGGTTGCCGGTCCAGAACATTTTTGAAAAATTTTTCAGCCCGATCCAGGTCGCCCAGGGCCTGATAACAGGTGCCAAGATTGTAGAGCGCATCCTGGTTGTCTGGCGCGAGTTCCAGGATGTGGTCATAGGCGGCAATCGCGTCGTCGTACTGGGCCAGTAGCTGCAGCGTCGCGCCCAGACGCATGAGGTTGTCACTGTTGGGCTGCAGGGTGATTAGTTTCTGGTAGCAGTGCAGAGCCGGTGTAAATTCACCACTACTACGATACAAGTCTCCCAGTGCCTGGCAGCTGCGCCAGTAGTCGGGGCTAAGTTCCAGTGCCGCCCGGAACTGCGCAATCGCCACTTCCGTCTTGCCCGCGAGTTGGGCACTTATCCCGAGGTTATGCCGGGCAAAAGGATCCGACGGATCGAGCTTTGCGGCAGCAAGAAAACACTCATGCGCATGCTCGATCTGGCCGATGGCGCCGTATAGTTCACCCAGATGCTGGTATGCGGGGGCATAAGTTTCGTCTGCCTGTATCGCGGCAAGAAAAGCATTGGCCGCAGGGGTGCCCTGTCCGCTGTCGCTGAGTGTGCGACCCAGGGCGGTAAAGGAAACGGCGTCGCCGCCAGACTCGGTTGCTCGCCGGTGCAGCGCTTCCGCTGATTCCAACCGGCCCTGCTCCCGCTCCAGGTGACCCAGTTGCACCATCGCGTCCACGCAACCGGGATCTTTTTCCAATACAGCCTGATAGGCAGTTCGCGATTCGTCGAATTCACCGCGACGCCAGTGGTCCTGTGCAGCGCCAAGCGCGTCGGTCCGTTGTTGCGTCATCTCAGAATTTTCTCAATTTTCCCAGGTGAGTGTCGGTCCAGGTCTGGTAGTTACGATAGCGGCCGATTGAACGGGTATACATCGGCTGGGTTACCTGATGATAGCTGGCGGTAGTTACCGCCCGCCGGGTCTGATGAAAATCCAGACAGGCTTCGTCCCATGGCAGACCGGCGAATTCAATCAGGCGTGGAATTTGCACCGCGGGTTCCTGCGCAAGCTCTTCATAGTCGATTTCCAGCATTGGCAGGGGGCAGGCCTTGCGCCAATGCAGCATGAGCTGCCGATATGCTTCCCAGGCAGCAATCAGGTGCGACGGGTCGTAGGAAAACGGGATGCCGCCGGCACCGAAGAGATGAAAATAGCAGGAAAGCAGAGTGTCTCGGGGCTCACGTACGCAGTGAACGACGCGTGCCTGGGGGAACATCAGAGCGATTAGACCCAGGTTTTCATAGTTTTGCCACATCTTGTCCGTTACGCGCAGCGCTTGCGGGGCCAGCCGGTCGAGTTGATCGAGATACAGGGCCGCCAGTGAATCCAACGTGGTGGAATTGAGATCCTCGACACACTCGGGATAGGCCGCAGTTGAGTTCAGCGTCTGTTGCAGACCCAGCGCCTGCAGGCCAATGGTGGCCAATTCACCTGCCCCGTGTACGGCCGGATGGGACGCCAGTATCTGTTCTACCAATGAGGTGCCGGATCGGGGCATGCCAACAATGAACAAAGGTCTGTCGCTGTCGCAATTGCTGCGTGGCAAAGACTTCATTGACGTTGCCCCGTAGACAGCGACGATTCGGTTGGCAACCTGGTGACAATTCTCCGGACTGAAATCAGTCTGGCGCAGACTATTGCCGGTTTCAAAGTGCTCGATTGCCTCGTCATAGCGATCCGCGTGATCCAGCAGGTCCCCCAACTTGAAGTGCAGAACCATGCGGTCGAATTCACCGTGGTGGCGATTGGGAATGTCTTGCTTCAGGGTAGCGATAGCTTCGTCGCGACGGTCGAGTCGCTCCAGGATTGTCGCGTAAACGACCAGTACGTCAGCATGCGCCTCACCGCGGGAGACACGTTGGTGCAGTAAGTCGTAGGCTTCTTCGTAAGCGCCTTCCATTTCCAGCACTGCTGCGAGACCGGATAACGCCGGTATGTGATCGGGTTCGGTCTCCAGGGCCTTTGCAAAATGAGCTTTCGCCGCTTCGAACTCCCCGCTGGAGCGGTGTATGGCGCCCAGATTGCAATGGGCGTCGGCATAGTCGGGCGCGTGCCGTATCGCCTCGGTGAAGTGTCGTTTTGCCGGTGCCAGGATTGCCCGGTCCTGAAAAATTACGCCCAGCCCGAAGTGTGAGTAAGGGTCTGCCGGGTCCAGTGTCAAAGCCTGTTCGAAATGATCAATGGCTTTTTCCGGGTGGCCATTGGTCAGCAGCAGCATGCCGAGGCTGCGATGGGCGCGTTGCATATCCGGGACCAGCTTTATGGCAGCCTCGAAATCTCTGAGCGCCTCGTCGAATTTGCCCTGGCGTTGAGCGACGTGTCCCAGGTTGAAGCTGATTTCTGCGTTCGACGGGTCGAAATGCCGCGCACGCCGCAATGCCTGTTCTGCTTCCTGCAGTTGACCGAGGTTGTTATAGATTCGACCCAGGGTGTTGTACCCACCGGGAAATTCCGGCGCATGGTAAATGGATTTCTGTACTGACTTGAGGGCCTCCTGTGGCCTGCCCTGCTGCAGATGCAACAGACCGATCTGGTGGTGCGCCACCGCGAAATCGGGTCTTTGTCTCAGCTCCTCTGCATAGGCATCAAAGGCGTCTTCTACCCGGCCGGCGGCCCACAGCACATTGCCAAGGCTGTTGTGGAAGCCGGTGCCCTCGGGTTGGAGTTCAATGGCCCGGCGTATCAGCCGCTCAGCGTCGGCGATGCGACCGCCGCGCAGGTCGAGATTGCCGAGCCGGTGCAACGCCCGGGCATGATCCGGGTAGTCCTTGAGCAGTTGCAGGTACGCATCGCGGGCCTCATCAAGCTGACCGCGGTGGTGCAGCGCCGAGGCTATCCGATACTGGTTTTGGGCGTCGACTGTCATGCAGGCCAGACGGGTAAAGGGCGCATTGTAGCGGGATCGTCGTTCCGGCAGCGCAATACCGCCGTCGTGACCGGTCGTTGCCAAAAAACATCAGGCCGAATCGCGTTGTAATCTTGCAACAGGAGAGAGATGGCCGGTACTCCTGCGACAACGTGATGCAATAAAATCAATGAGTTAGACTCCATACAGGTTGATGAAACACCGGGTTTTTCACCTAATGACGCAAGACTGAACAATATGTGGTTTTACCACAACAAACCCCTTTCTCGGTGGTTTTGTTGTTGTTAGTATACGCCGCAATCCGGCAATGACTGTTGTCGGGGGAGTGGGCATAGGGGCCCGCAAACCAACATTAAACCTCTCCTAGGAGGAAACTTACACATGAAAGAGCGCAATCCTCTCCGGGATGCAGTACACGTCGCTCTGTCTGCCAGCCTCGCCGCAACCGCAACTGCTGTACCTGCAGTATTTGCCGCCGACGATGTAGCAGAACAGGACACCGTTACTGTTACCGGTTCGCGTATCAAGCGCGTAGATATCGAGACGCCGCTTCCCGTAACCACAATCAGCCGTGATGACATCGATGCCAGCGGCGAGATTTCGGTTGCGGAAGTTCTTCGCGGCTCGACCTTTAACTCATTCGGTTCTTTCCGTCAGAGCTCTGGTAGTTCAGCTCAGTCTCAGTCCACCGTCAGTCTGCGTGGTCTGGGTTCGCAGCGTACGCTGGTACTGCTCGACGGTCGCCGTATTGCCGGTTCGCCGACTTTCGGCGCCGGTTCTGCACAGAACCTGAACACTATCCCACTGGCTGCAGTGGAACGCATCGAAGTTCTGCGTGATGGCGCATCGGCCGTTTACGGTTCGGATGCCATCGGTGGCGTGGTCAACGTCATCCTGCGTAAGGATTTCGAAGGCGTGCACCTGAGTGCCGGTGTCGGT
>JAOTXR010000209.1 GCA_029862285.1 Gammaproteobacteria bacterium | reverse complement strand
TGACAATTCTTTTCTCGGTATTACCGCCGTAACGCAGGATTGCCCAGGCGACCCGCTCCATCACGCCGGTTTTGTCCAGACCGGCACCGAGTATCATCACCGCGATGATCGACACAACCGCATTACTGGAAAGTCCGGAGAACAATATGTCCGGGCTGAGGAGGTTCTCAAATCCCGGCACATAAATCAGCAGGCCGAGCAGGGTCATGATCAACACCGCTGCGACGTCGACACGCACCAGTTCGGTCACGAACAGGAATATCGCAAGAACCACAATCGCGAGCACGATCGCCATCTCTGTAGTCAGTACCGGCAGCGAATCCATTTGTGCGCGCCCTAGTTGTCTGTCTTGTAGACCTTGCCACCCTTCATGACGAAGGCAACGTTTTCGAACAAAGAGAGATCGGCCAGTGGGTCACCCTCGATTGCGATAATGTCGGCATAACGGCCAGCTTCGACAGCACCTACATCGTCCGGCCAGCCGATCAGCTCAGCAGCGTGGATTGTTGCCGCCTGCACCGCCTGCATCGGTGTCATGCCGTACTGAACCATGTACGCAAACTGTTTGCCGTTGTCGCCATGCGGATAAACGGCCGCATCTGAACCAAACGCCATTCTGGCGCCTTTCTCGAACGCTTTCCTGAAATTATCGCGCTGCAATTGGCCAATCTGGCGTTCTTTTTCCAGCGATTCGGGCAACATGCCCACCTTGGCGCCATGTTCGAGTATGAATGTATCGTTATACACATCCATCACGAGAAAGGTGCCGTTTTTCTTTGCCAGGCGTATGCCCTCGTCGTCGATCAGGCTGGCATGCTCGATCGAATCCACGCCGGCGACGATCGCCCGCCTGATGCCCTCGGCCCCATGGGCGTGGGCGGCGACTTTTCTGCCGTGCATATGCGCTTCATCGATGATTGCCTGCATCTCCTCCAGCGTATACTGCGGCCCGCCAACGGAATCGCCCTTCGATAGTACGCCACCGGTGGCACAATACTTGATCAGGTCCGCACCATACTTGATATTCTCGCGAACTTTGGCACGCACGGCCCACGGCCCGTCGGCCACGCCTTCTGCACGTTTGTCGTAGGACGGCGGCAGCAGGTTATTGTCACAGTGACCACCGGTAATGCCCAGCGACGGTCCCGATACCCGCAATCGCGGCCCATCGATTTCGCCGGCATTGATGGCATCGCGCAGTGCGACGTCGCCAAAACCGGCCGCCCCGACATTGCGGCCACTGGTGAATCCTGCCTGCAGCATGATGCCGGCATTTGTGGCGCCGTGCAGTGTCTGCCGCGGGATAGACAATTCCAGACGCTTGTATCCATGGTAACGATGGTCACCGGTCAAATGCACGTGCATATCGATCAGCCCGGGCATTACTGTGTAGTCGCTCAAATCGATTACCCGGGCACCCGTTTCCGCAACACCCGCTTTGCCTGTTGACACAATACGATCGCCGCTAATGACGATAGTCTGATCCCGCAGGACTTTGCCGGAGATACTATCGACCAGACGTCCGGCTTTGACGATGGTTCGTTCATCGGATTGCGCCGTAGCGTGCAGCACGACGGCCAATACGATCGATACCAGAAAACGCATGTCGGCCCCAACTCGAAAAGAGAGGATCAGTATACTGATTAATGGAACGCATTGAGTGCCTGTCTCAGGCTGGCAGTACCTTTCGCCGACGCAGGCCATCACATGACGATGCGTGCTGTCGCTACACTATTGTCAAACTTGATGGAATTTGGGCAGCTTGCTGCGGTCGAAATCACCGTTCAGGTTTCACAAGGGATTTGGGACTAAAATTCAATGGGTTTATCCGGGGGCAAGACATTGAAACAGCACGTTGCAATTCGCCTGGCACTCACAATCGTGCTCGCGCCCGTTGCTTCACCGGCACTGGGTGACATGGCCGAGGGGATCGCACTTTACGAAGCAGGCGATGTCGCGGCCGCGCAGAGTGTGTTTGTTGAGATTGTGGCGGCAGAACCGGAGAACGCGGAAGCGATTTATCAGCTTGGTGTCACGCAAATGGCACAAAGCGAGCTCGAGCCTGCGATCGAGTCTTTTGAACTTGCCGTGAAGCTCGACCAGAGCAATTCGACTTATCATCAACGCCTTGGCGAAGCGCTCGGCTCGCTGGCAGGCAATGTCGGCCCGCTGAAACAGATCAGAATGGCAGGCCGTATCCACGATGAATTCAAACGAGCTGTCGAATTGAATGAAGAAAACATCGAGGCTCGTTTCGGTCTGATCACTTATTACCTCAGCGCCCCGGCTATCGCCGGCGGCAGCTCGGAAAAAGCTCTGGCGCAGGCCGAGGCTATCCGGAAGCTGGATCCGGGCCAGGGTCACATCGCGTTTGCCAATGTCTATGCCGACAATGGCGAACATGAAAAAGCGGTTGTATCCTATCGCGCCGCTATCGCAGCCGCACCACATGAACAAGACGCTTATCTGGCACTGGGAATTGCACTGACAGAGCAGCAGAGATTTGACGAAGCCATGCAGGTTTACGATGACTGGCTGAAAATCACTCCCGACGATATGTCGATCACCTATCAGGTCGGACGCACGGCGTCTATCGCCGGGCGGTTCCTCGACAAGGGGCGTGTAGCATTCGAGTCGTATACCGATGGCTACAAACCCGGGCCAAACGAACCATCACTGGCGTGGGCTCACTACCGGCTGGGACTGATTCACGAACATCTCGGTGACACAGAACAGGCGCGCGCAGCTCTCGAAACGGCATTGCAACTGGATAACAAACACAAACAGGCAAAAAAGGCCCTGCGCCGCGTACGTTAACCGCTTACTGGATTTTTGCGGAGAACACCACCGCGAGCACCGAGTTGGCCGCAATATTCAACTGACCGTTGGCAACAAACTGATTGCCGACATCGACGGTGTCGGTGCCGTTAATACTCGCGACATCGGCGTCAACCGCATCGGTGAGCAACGGCGTTGCGCTGGCCGAAGCAAAGATCGCACTCTCTTCCGCCGGCGTACAGGCGACTGCGGCACAATCGCCCACCGAATTGTCTACCTGCAGGGTGCCGGGCTGGAATGCAAACAACGAATCCAGCACATCCCGAATACTGGCATCGCCAGCAGCAGCGCTCTTGTTATTGATATACAGCAGGAACTTGAATTCGACGCCCACCGGTAATGACTCGCCATCGCCCACCGGCGTGCCATCGGGCAGGAATGCCCTTTTGATCATCGTCAGTTCCTCGACGCTGACACGGTTAACCGAAAACTCCGACGTGTTCTGCGAAGTATCGATTACGATTGCAGATATCGTGTCGCCTAATGCAAACCCGGGCAGTGTCACGTCGAAATTCCCTGCACCATCCACCGGGCCACTGCCGACATAGCGCTCGCCCTCACCGTGTGGATCGCCATTGGTGTCCAGATCACCCGCGCCCGCATTGGCCTCATAGATTTCGACCGTTCCGTTGGGACAGGCCGTTCCACGAATTTGCGTGTTACCGGCAGAGAATATCGCCGACGAAATCACCGGGTAGTCGAGACCATCGTTACCAGCGCCCGCATCAATCCCACACGCACCAACGCCGCCATTAAGTTGTATCCCGTCGCCTTCGCGCTCGTCAGTCAGCGTGCCGCCGGCGGCAATGAGATCGATCGACGTGCCACCGTTGTTGGTAAAGTGATTGCCGGTGATCTCAACGGCCGTAACGCCAGGCACCACGGTGACTCCCGGTCCCGGTGAGCTGTCGACGATGTTCTTGCGAACGGTGGCGTTGCTCGATTTGATATAGATATTGGCCAGTTCCGACCCGCCCACGCCGTTGCCGATCGTTGAATTGTCCTCGAACAGACGGGCGCCCGTTCCTACCGAACTGATCCCAAACCCGGCCGAGTTGTTCACGCGGTTGCCGGTGATCGTTACGTTGACAGCGCCATTCATCGCCAATCCGTCTGCGAAAGCGAACGCCTGACCGGCGGATTCCGCTTCATTGTCGGTAAATGTCCATGTGCCACTTCCCGAGAAGCTGGCGGCCGCCTGACCGGTCCAGCCGATAAGGTTCCTCTGGATCGTACCGCTGGCCGACGTACCCACACCAATTCCGGAGGCTGCATTACGCTCACCGGCGCCGGGATCGGCGAAGGCATCCGGGCCGGTACCGAGTATGTTGTCCTCGATCAGTGCCCCGGTTGCTGTCGAAGCCACCTGGATTGACGCCGCAAACCGTCTGGCGGCAATGCGTCTGACGGTTGAATTATTCGAGTGCACGGTCACGCCATTGCTGGCCGCCGAACCGCGCAGCTCCAGCTCGGGCTTGGAAACCTGGGACAAGCCGGCCGGTGTGACACCGACATTGCCGCCGGTCCCAAGCAAGCCTGGAGTCGGATCGGCACCGGTGCCATCAAGCAGCGTCGTACCGTCAACCCGATCGTAAGCACTGCCATCGACGATAGTCGCATCGCCGGTTATCGGGTCAAATGTTGTTGTAACGTTGATCTGCCACCAGTTGTCCCCGCCTGCGCTGGCATTGGTCGGCTCTGCCGGCACGAAACGCATGGCGTTAGCACCGCCGATCGCGTTGGCATTTTGAATGAACTGCCGCAACGAGCCCTGTACCGAGCGCGGGTTGGCGCCATCGTCATCGGTCGTGTCGCCACCGCGGGTCGTCGTGACTACATTCGCAGAAAAACCAAAATCGACATCAGTGACATCACTGCCGGAAACAACTATTTCACTCAGATGTTCGGCGCCGGAATACCAGGTCGCCAGATTGTCCGATGAAGGATTGGCCGG
>JAOTXR010000208.1 GCA_029862285.1 Gammaproteobacteria bacterium | reverse complement strand
GTAACGCCAGCCCGCGAGCGCGCTCGACGCTGCGGTTGGCAATTACCATGCGGCGTAGACCATTCGAACGTAAATGTTTGGCAGTTAATTGCATTGTCTCGCCGGCACCGACCAGTAATGCAGTGAGGCGGTCGAAACGGGAGTAGATCTGCCGCGCCAGCGAGACCGCCGTCGAGGCGACTGAGACCGGGCTTGCGCCGATCATCGTGTCCGTGCGCACTTGTTTGGCGACTGCCAGCACCTGCTGGAATAACAGGTTCAGTAATGAGTCAGCCGCGCCATGTTGGTGGGCAATGCCGTATGCCTGCTTTACCTGGCCCAATATTTGCGGCTCGCCCAGTACCATGGAGTCGAGGCCGCAGGCGACTTCGAAGGCGTGACGCACAGCGGTTGCGCCGTCGAGTATGTACAGCGCTTCGCGCGCCGAGTCCGACAGGCCGCGGTGCTCGGCCAGCCAGTCGCAAAGCTTGTCAGCCTGATCCGCTTCCACGTCGCAATAAATCTCGGTGCGATTACAGGTCGACAGAATCACCGCACCCTTGACGCCTCGCACCTGGCGCAGTTCCTTCAGGGTGCCGGGCAACTGGTCCGGATCGAAGGCGACTTCTTCACGAATCGCAACAGGCGCGGTGCGGTGATTGACGCCGAGCACAAACAGACTGTGAGTAGGTCGGCTCACCAATGCAACCCTGGGCGTGGCTTTGTGGTCCAAACCGGAAGGAGAGCGTCTCGACTTGGTAAATGCAGCATATAGAAAGCGATTATTGTCTTGGCCGGGGTGTCACTACGGGCGTCGGGCATTGTCCGGGAAGCCGCCACTGCCATCAAGCATGGCCTTTTTGTTGTCAGGGCATTCCTCTTTTCGGTTATAGTTCAGTTGATTCCACTCCGGTACCGACATGAACCCATTGACTGAATTCCGCCAGGCCCTGGTGGCTTTAGGCCTGATATTGCAGGTCTCCGGCTGTGCCACAACAGCTCTTGAGCCGGCAGCCGAGGACGCCGGTGGCGAGGTCGTTCCGTTTGCGACCGACGGCGGCGAGGCCTCCTATCATCTTTTGCTTGCCGAGCTGGCGCTGGAACGGGATCAGTTCGATGCTGCGGCGCGCGAGTACCGCATGGCAGCGCAGCTCAGCGACGACGTGGAAATTGCGCAGCGGGCGGCAACATTATCGTTCAGTCTCGGTCGCAACGCCGAGGCGCTTGCCAGCGCGAAACGCTGGGCCATGCTGGACCCCGACAACATGGAAGTACACCGGTATCTGGCCAGTCTTTATCTGCGTGAGAAAGATGTGACCAACGCCGTTGCAGAGTTGAGCACGATGCTGAAAATACACGGCGACGTGCCTGAGGAGGGCTTTTTGGTGTTGACGGGCGTGTTACTGGAAGAGCCTGATCAGGCGACAGCATCGCGCGCGATGGATCGGCTACTGGCGCAGCAACCCGATGTTGCCGCAGCCCACTATGGCGCAGCGCTGTTGTCGATGCAGACCGGCGATTACGACAAGGCGCAGCGTTATGTGACTACCGCCGAGGAGTTGCGACCGGATTGGGCCAGGGCCGGTCTGTTACACGCACGGGTGCTGGTAGCGCGGGGCGAAGTCGATGCCGGGTTGCAGCGCGCCGCCGATCTGGCACGCAACGCGTCCGACCCGACACTTCGCCTGGATTACGCACTGCTGCTGGCAAATCTCGAACGCGAAGGCGAAGCGAGGCTGGAACTCGATTTATTGCTCAGCGAACATCCGCGGATGCCTGGCGCATTGCGGGCGGCGGGTTTACTCGAGATGCGCCGTGGCGATCTCGATGCCGCCCAGGCGCATTTCACATCGCTGCTGGCCACCGGGCGCGGTACCTGGGATGCGTTTTTCTACCTTGGAACTATTGCTGAAGAGCGTGGGCAGTCGGGCCGGGCTATTCGTTACTACAGCCAGGTGCGTGATGGTGAGCTTGCCATTACAGCACAGGCGCGGGTGGCAGCGCTTTACGAAAGTCTGGGGGAAATCGAGCGCGCAGTCGATCATCTGATCACGTTTGCAAATGAAACACCGAAATTGGATGCGGAACTCAATATCGCCGCCGGCGAGTTGCTGGCCCGCAATGGCGAGGCGAGCCGTGCGCTGGAGATATTCGACGACGTTTTGCTCAGGCATCCCGGTAACCGCGCAGCGCGCTTCGCCCGTGCGTTTCTTTATGAGGATATGGACCAGGTTGACACCGCGATAGTCGAGCTACGCGCGCTGCTAAAAGACCAGCCGGATGATGCAACGGCGCTCAACGCACTGGGCTATACCCTGGCTGACCGCACCGACAGATATCGTGAAGCCTATCGACTGATTCGGCGGGCTATCGAACTGGAGCCGGGCAATCCGGCAATTATCGATAGCATGGGCTGGATCGAGTATCGTCGCGGCAACCTCGCCGAGGCATATGGTCATCTGGAACGTGCGTTTGGTCTGGCACGGGATCCGGAGATTGCCGCACACCTGGGTGAGGTGTTGTGGGTACAAGGCAAAACCGACGAAGCACTGGCTGTCTGGCAGGAATCGTTGCAAGAGAATCCGGGTGAAGAAGTATTGTTGGAGGTCATGCAGCAATTCGCACCCTGACGCGCTTACTGCTGACGCTTTTTGTTTTCGGGTTGTCGGCCTGTGTGCCCGGTCAGCGTGGCGATTTACCGGCCGACTGGGTTGCGCGTAGCGATGCATTGAGTGAACTGTCGGTCTGGTCTCTTAAGGGCCGGATCGGATTGCAACTCACTGACCGCGGCTTCAACGGTGCGCTGACCTGGGCACAAACCGGCGAACAGATGCGGGTGAATTTTAGCGGGCCATTGGGTGCCGGTGCCTTTCGGGTCAGTGGCACGCCGGGTGAGTTGCTGTTGGAACGCGGCAACGGTGAGCGGTATCTGTTGGACGACCCCGAATCTGCGCTTACCGATGAACTCGGCTGGGGTATTCCGCTCGATGCAATGCGATATTGGTTGATCGGATTGCCGCATCCGGTCTATCCGGCAAAGCAGTCTTTCAGTCCCGACGGACGCCTCGCCGCAATCGAGCAGCTCGAATGGATCGTCAGCTACGAGCGTTACAGGATCGCCCAAGGCTGGGACATGCCACGAAAACTGCTATTGCAAAATACACGCGACGTCACTGTGAAACTGGTGATTAGCGCCTGGGTGCTGGGTCCCGGCGAATAGCCGTCAAGTCTGATCAGGCAGTGAATTGTCACAAATTGCCTATAGCCAGGCGCTGCTGAAACAAAAAATTACAAAATAACGGATTAAGCGGGCGCATGATGACGTCATGCTACTGATGGACAGGGATGTTCACGGGCCTGGCATGGATTGCATCGGGGACTGACGGGCCGGTTCGGAAATACCAGGGAGGCAGCGGGCTAGGAAGCTGGGACGGCGGGAAGAAGGATCTTGACGGGCAGTCAGGGAAGGACATGCCTAATAGCCAGGGGCTTATGATCACGCGTGTGCAGCTGCGGGAAGGGCTGACGGACAACAGCAATGCGTTGTTCCGCCTGGCCTATTCGTGGTGTCACGACCGGGTGTTGGCTCAGGATCTGGCACAGCAGGCTTTATGCAAGGCCCTCGAACGGGCGCAACAGCTGCGTAAGCCTTCGTCACTTAAACCGTGGTTGTTCCAGATATTGGCGCGGTGTTTTGCTGATCATTGCCGGCAGCGCGAGCCTGACTGTATTACCGAGGACATTGGGACCAGCGCGTTCGATCCCGCTGTACTGCATGGGCGCGCGGCACGTGTACACCGGGTGCGTTCGGCGATGGCGCAATTGCCGTTAGCGCAAAGACAGGTCATGACGCTGGTGGACCTCGAAGGGCTGACCTACCGCGAAGTTGCCGATACTCTGAGCCTGCCGGTCGGGACGGTGATGAGCCGGATCAGCCGGGCGAGAGAGAAACTTCGGGTACACTTGCTGGCGGCCGATTCGCAACTGGAATCCCGGGAAAGCAAGGTAGTTGCTCTGAAAACGTAGTGTTTTGAATTGAGTCGTCAATGATCAGCCAGAGAAATGTGCCGGAAGAGATAGTCAACGCCGTCGTGGACGGTGAAATAGACGCCGATGAGGCGGGACACCTTCTTCAGGACCCTGAAACCGCGCGCCGGATCCGGGAATTGCGTCAGGTTTCGCGTGACGTACGCATGGCCTACGAAGATGTCCACGTTGCCCCGCAGCTGGCTACGAAACAAATACAAAGACCAATACTCAAGCTTGCTGCCACAATACTGGTGCTGTCGGCCGGCTTATTGTTGGGATTCTTTTTTCGCGATCTCGTCGCCGGGCCGCAGAAACATCTCCTGTTGCATGTGACCGACGGCTCTGAAGTGGCAATGTCTGCCGCAATGGACTCCATCGAGCGTAATCTTGCCAGGGGTGTGAGTGTCGATTTGGTGACCCAACGACGCGGCATCGCCCTGGTCGGCGTCGATTCACCTATCGCCGCACGACTTAGTCATTTGGCCGCAACGCACGACAACTTTGTCATCTATGCTTGCGCGGGCACGCTGGAAAAGCTGCGCGCCAGCGGCGCGGCTGGCGGCCTGATCGCCGCGACCCGAACCGATACTTATGCGATTGATCGCGTCTCCCACGCGTATCAGCACCGCTGGCGCTACGAGCGCATCTGATACAAAAAACGAGATTGACACCCCCGCGGCACCGTCTGACAATGTCGCCGCAGAATCAACGACGGTATCGAACTTGGGGTGTAGCCAAGTGGTAAGGCAGCGGGTTTTGATCCCGTCATGCGCAGGTTCGAATCCTGCCACCCCAGCCATTAC
>JAOTXR010000207.1 GCA_029862285.1 Gammaproteobacteria bacterium | reverse complement strand
ATATCATTTTTCGATCGCGATCCCTTTGAGCTGGACCGGCACGCAAAAGACCGCGGGGTGGTTGCGATTACCGACTGTGGTGTCGCGCCCGGCATGAGCAATCTGATTCTCGGTTATCACGACGCCAAGATGCAGGTGCAGCGTTTTGATTGCATGGTAGGTGGTCTGCCTTTCGATCGGGTCTGGCCATACGAATACAAGGCACCATTTTCACCGATCGATGTGATCGAGGAGTATGTGCGGCCGGCGCGTCTGCGCGAGAACGGTGAGATCGTCACGCGTCCCGCCTTATCGGAGGCGGAATTGATAGAGATACAGCCAATCGGCGAGCTCGAGGCATTTAATACAGATGGTTTGCGCACATTGCTCTCGACCACGAAGATTCCGGATATGCGTGAGCGGACGTTACGGTATCCCGGTCACATCGAGTTGATGCGGGTCTTTCGCGAGAGCGGGTTTTTCGATACGCAACCGATCCAGGCAGGTGGCGTGATGGTCTCGCCGCGTGACGTCACCGCTGCATTGTTGTTTCCGCTATGGCAGGCCGGGCCAGGTGAGCAGGCGTTTACCGTCATGTCGATCGAGATCAGTGGCATGGAAAACGATCGACCCGCGACCTATCGCTATCATCTGTTTGATCAGGATGATACGGCGACGGGTCTGAGTTCCATGGCGCGCACTACCGGTTTTACGGCGACCGCCGCGGCGCGGCTGGTGCTCGATGGCACCTATGACCGTACCGGTATTTCACCACCGGAATTTGTCGGCGCGGCACCCGGTTGCCTCGATCGCATGCTAGCCATGCTGGCCGAGCGCAATGTGATCTACCAGCGTTCCTAGACACGCCGGTCGAGACCGCCTGCAGCAGCAGTGGGGTAGAATGCCGGTTTCACTGGTACGCAAAGGCGCAGCATGAAGCCCACTCTTTCGTTCTACGGCGGTGCCGGCACCGTCACCGGTTCCAAGTACCTGCTCGACACCGGCAAGTCTCGCGTAATGATCGATTCGGGCATGTTCCAGGGTCTGAAAAAGCTGCGACTGATGAACTGGCGTGAACCGCCGTTCGACATCGGTGACATCGATGCATTGTTGCTGACCCACGCGCATATCGATCATGGCGGCTATCTGCCGCGACTGGTCCGTCTTGGTTATTCCAGGCCCGTGTACACGACTCCGGCATCGCTCGATCTCGCAAATTTGTTGTTGTTGGATGCCGCCAAGATCCAGGAAGAAGATGCGGCCTACGCCAACAAGAAAGGCTACAGCAAGCATCGGCCTGCGTTGCCGCTGTATACGGCGGAAGATGCGGAAGCGGCCTGTGCGCTCATGCAACCGGTGAAGTTCGGAAAATGGCTGGATGTCACCGGCGATGTTCGCGCCAGGTTTTTGAATATGGGCCACATACTCGGGTCGGCAATGATCCAGGTGGAAGTAGATAATGGCGGCGACTCGTTGCGAATTGTCTTTAGCGGTGACGTCGGTCGCTACGATGTACCACTGCATTCGGATCCCGATCCGTTGCCGGAGTGTGATTACCTCGTAGTCGAGTCGACCTATGGCGATCGTGAACACAATCATGCGCCCGTCGAGGATCAAATACGCGACGCGCTGATTCGCTGCGTGGAGCGTCGCGGCACAATATTGATTCCGTCTTTCGCCGTGGGTCGTTCGCAGTTAGTGACGCATACCCTGCGTAACCTGATCAACGAAGGGCGATTGCCCGACGTGCCGATACATATCGACAGTCCGATGGCAGTGGACGCAACCAAGCTCTACAGCAAGCACATCAAGGACCTTTCACTGGATTCGGCATTGACTGAAGATGGCCGCAGCCGTTTGTTTCCAAACAACGTGCATTTTTCCCGGTCGGTCAAACAGTCCAAGGCGCTGAACAAGATGTCGGGTCCACGGGTGGTTATTTCTGCCAGCGGTATGCTCACGGCGGGAAGAGTCCTGCATCACCTCAAACGCCTGTTGCCCGATCCAAAAAATCTGGTGATGTTGGTCGGTTACCAGGCTGCCGGTACGCGTGGCCGGAAAATGATGGAGGGCGGCGACACTATCAAGATCCACGGCAAGAAGGTGCCGGTGCGGGCCGAGTTTATCCCGCTCGGCGGTTTATCGGCGCACGCCGATCGCGGCGAGCTCTTGCGTTGGGTAAAAACCGCGCCGCAATTACCGCGGACTATATTCGTCACGCATGGCGAGGAAGATTCGCAGGCCGCTTTTGCGGAGTTGCTGCACGACGAGCTGGATTGCAGCACGCATACACCGCAGCTCGATGAAAGCTACCCGCTTGGCTAAGGCATCGCGTCCCAAACACCATGACCGAAGCACTGTTTAGAGAAGATGCCTACCTGAAGTCGTGTGAGGCTTGCGTAACCGAAGTGACGGAGCAGGGCGTGATTCTGGATCGCACTGTGTTTTATCCGCTCGGTGGTGGACAGCCGGGCGATACCGGCGAACTGCGACTGGCATCGGAAACGGTGTTGCGAGTCGTCGACACGCGTAAGGGGGAGGGTGATGCCATCGTGCATGTGTTCGAAGAAGGTGCACAGGTACCGGTCGTTGGAACAAGGCTCGAAGCGACCATCGACTGGGATCGGCGTTACGCGCACATGCGCATGCACACCGGGCTGCACTTGCTGGGTACGGTTTTAAAGTACGGTGTGACCGGCGGTTCTATCAGTGCAATGCGCAGCCGGCTGGATTTCGACATGCAGGATACTGTCGATAAAGAGACCGTCACCCGAGAGCTCAACGCGCTCGTAAAAGCCGATCACCCGGTGTTAACGCAATGGATCACCGACGCCGAGCTGGAGGCCCAACCGGAGTTGATCCGCACGATGTCGGTGAAGCCGCCGCGCGGCGCCGGCCGCGTACGTCTGTTGAATATTCCGGGCGTGGATCTGCAACCCTGTGGCGGCACCCATGTCGCGCACACCGGAGAAATCGGCCGGCTGCGGCTGGGGAAAGTAGAGAAGAAAGGTGCGCGTAACCGGCGGGTCAACATCCTGTTCGAATGATCCAGAACCCGCACTGCACGTTATTTAAGCCGTCCGGACCGGTGCCCTTGGTAAATTACCGCGGTGACCTCTAGAATACCGGCAGAAGACGCTGTTTGTGCAGCGCAGCAATCTATTAACCAATTCCGGTCGGGGAACCTATGCAAAATCGTGGCAGGCAAGTGAGCCTGAAGTCTTTTCTTTTGCTTGCGACGGCTGTACTTGGCGTGGCGGGTGCCTGGGCTTGTCCGGTACCGCATGATGCGGATTCCGCCTACCACACACTGAGTCGTCTGGCGCAAATAGCGCCACGACTCGGCGTCAAGACAGCGGCCGACAAGGCAACGCGTGATCCGACACATGAATCGGATTGTGATGGCGGTCTCGCCGATGTCTTTCCGTGCAGTAATGTCGACCTGCTGTCGTATTTACCAATGAACACAATTGGTGGCGGCGAGGCGAATGACATCTGGGGCTGGACAGATCCGTTGACCGGTAACGAATACGCTCTGGTGGGCAAGACCAATGGTACTGCCTTTGTCGATATCACTGATCCTGGTCATGCCGAATACCTCGGCATGCTGCCAACCCATAGCAGTGACTCGTTATGGCGTGATGTGAAGACACATGACAACCATGCATTTATCGTCAGCGAGGCCTCTGGGCATGGCATACAGGTGTTTGACCTGACCGAGTTGCGTGGGGTGGCGGCACCCAGAACTTTCAGTGAAACGACACACTACGATAATTTTGGCGCTGCCCACAATATCGCAATCAACGAGCAGACGGGTTTTGCTTATGCAGTCGGTACCCGTAACAACGAAGACGGTTGCGGCGGCGGTTTGCACATGGTCGATATTAGCCGCCCGGCGTCACCCGAATTCGCCGGCTGTTATTCCGGCGACGGTTATACCCACGATACACAATGTGTGGTTTACAGCGGCCCGGACGTCGATTATCAGGGCAAGGAAGTTTGCTTTAACTACAACGAGGATACGCTGACAATCGTCGATGTCAGTAACAAAGCCGCGCCTATCCTTATCGAGCGGATGCCGTATGCCGGTTCGAGCTACACGCACCAGGGATGGCTAACAGAAGATCAGATTTTCTTGTTACTGGACGATGAGGGCGATGAACTCTCCTTCGGGCACAACACGCGCACGTTTATCTGGGACGTCAGCGATCTCGACGCGCCGGAGGTATTGGGAAGCTATCTGGCACCGACGCCGGCGATCGATCACAACCTGTACGTGAAGGGCGATTTTGCCTACCAGGCCAACTATAGGGCGGGAATGCGGATCATCGACCTGTCCAACATTGCCACCGGGACGCTGGTTCAAAACGGCTTTTTCGACGTTTATCCGCCAGACGATGCAGCCTCTTTCAATGGCTCATGGAGCGTCTTCCCGTATTTTGACAGCGGCGTGGTAATCGTCAGTGGCATCGAACAGGGCCTGTTCGTCTTGCGGCCAACAGCCCTGGAGCCGGGCTTTATGCTGAGCTCCAATGAGGAAAACCTGTCGGTTTGCGGTGACGACGTCGCCAGTGTCTTCCTGAGCATTGACCCGGTAGGCAGTTATACCGGAACGGTCACGCTGGAAGCTTCCGGCGCGCCGGCCGGTGCCACAATCAGCTTTGCCCCGTCACAGGTGGCCCCACCGGGGAACGCCATAGTCTCTGCTAACGTATCGGGCGCAGAGCCTGGTGTTTATCCGATCACGGTCACAGGCGACGACGGCACACTGCAGTTTGACCAGCCGCTGACGCTGGAGTTGTCGCAGAATAGTCCGGGTCAGCCGTCGCTGCTGTTGCCGACGGCCGATGCAACTGCTGTTT
>JAOTXR010000206.1 GCA_029862285.1 Gammaproteobacteria bacterium | reverse complement strand
ACTCGATTTCCAGTGAAGCCCTGCCGCCAAACGCCAGCTCGAGACGCTGCCGTACATTTTCCAGCGCCATCTGATTGCCGTCATGACGCATCGCTGCGCTGTTGCTGGTTATCGGATTCTCTATTTCGATAAAGATATCCTTGGCTACAACCCGCCCCCTGATTTTGACGGTGCCGCCACCGGGCAGCGGCTCGATACCGTGATAGATCGCGTTCTCGAGCAACGGCTGGATGCTGAGACCGGGAATCAATGCGCGATCGGGCAAATCATCTGTCTGCCAATCGACCTGCAATCGATCCCCCAGGCGCAGCAACTCAATGCGCTCGTAAAGACGCGCCATCTCGAATTCTTCGCGCAGGTGTACAAGTTGTTTGCTTTCCGCCAGGCTGGCGCGAAACAGATCAGCGAGATCCTCCACACCTTGCTCTGCAGCAGCCGGATCGCTACGGGTCAGCGCGGCGATAGTGTTCATACTGTTGAATAAAAAATGCGGCCGGATACGTGCCTGCAATGCCTGGATTCGCGAGCTGGCTTCCATTTGCACATTACGTTTCCATTGATGCGAAACGTAAAAATACCGCAACGCCAAAGCGCTGACTATCGCGCTCACCAGCATGTTGCGTAACAAAAATGGCCAGTGCGTGGAGGGAAAAATACCGCTTCCAGCCCCGCCTGTGCGCTCGCTGTAATAAACGCCGAGCCACCAGGCGCCTTCGGATACTATTCCGGTCGCAATTATTAACAGCGCGAGACTAATAGCAGTTACCTGGACAGTATTGCGCCCCGCCAGGAAACGCCGTGCACTACACATCATCCAGGTACTGCCCAATCCAATCCACAACAGGAACAGCGACGCACGCGCCAGATCAATCCAGAACGTGTCGATGGCAGGTTGCCGTGCAAGGGTCAGTACCAGTGCAATAAGCTCGGCAAGCAATACAATTGCGAACGTCATTCCGGCGGAACAAAAATCGGGCAAATAACTGGATTCCACGAGCTCAGGCATCGCTCTGGCAGCGGTCCCAGTGCGGGCGGCAGGTATTGTTGTCGGGCGGTCAACCAAGCTAGCGGGATTCCATTCGGGACCCGGGATTACTGGCTATTGTCGCACCATTTATCCACGTCGCGCTGGGCGTCGGCCTTTTTTTGGTCGACTTCGTCTTGCTCCAGGTAACGGCGGTCGCCGCCTGGCAGGGGTTCGTAGACGCGGGTCGCACTCAGCAAGCTATTCTGGGCTTTTCTTGCTCGCGCGCAGTTTTCGTCGCGGCGTATCTTCTGTTCGCGTTCCAGTCGTTCCTGCTCGGCCTGGTCGGCAATGATCGTCTCGGGTTGCACTTGCTCGTTTGCCACATCGCTCAACCGTGCCGAAAGCTGCTCGGGGTCGGTACGCTTGAGATCAATGTCCAGCTTTTCGGCTGCGGTCGCCGGGGGCTTGTCCGAGTAGTGCACCCGTCCGCTACTGTCGGTCCATGTATAGACGCCCGCCGTCGCGGAGACGGACAGCAGTAGCGTGGTGAAGAATGGCAGGATTTTCATCGAACATGTTTTCCGGGCTTTCCCGGACAGGCTTACGTTAAGTCAAAAACAGGGGCAGGGAAAGCGCAGCCACCCGCATATGCCCCCATAAGGTAGATTGCGGTCGATTTTTAGTCTCTGACGCAGTTCACATCAGAGCGGATTGGCAGTAAAAAATCGTGTCGTGGCAGGGACCTAGATGGCCTGGGCGCCGGTCTCCCCGGTACGAATCCGGATCGCCTGTTCCAGCGAGGTGACGAAAATCTTGCCGTCGCCGATTTTGCCGGTCCTGGCCGTGGCCGAAATCGATTCGATAACCTGGTCGACGACCTCCTCGGCGACAGCGAGTTCGAGCTTCATTTTAGGAAGAAAATCGACAACATATTCCGCGCCCCGATATAGCTCGGTGTGCCCTTTCTGACGTCCAAAGCCCTTTACCTCAGTTACGGTAATGCCCTGTACCCCGATGTCGGCCAGTGCCTGGCGTACGTCGTCCAGCTTGAACGGCTTGATGATAGCGGTCACGAGTTTCATTAGTCTGCTCTCCAGTTGAATGCCGCCCCAGATCGCGGCCGTGGGTTCGGGCCCATCGCAAGGTTACCTGCACATCCCGTGCCAGACAATACAATCATTTATTTATCAAACAGTTAGAGTCTTGCTTAGGGTTTGTGAGCGGGGTACTTCGCACCGCATTGGTGCAGCAAATGCCCCGGTGTGCGTTAAACTGGCTCGCATGGTTGACCCAAAACTCATCGATGACCTGGCGCGCCGTCTGTCGGGTAGTCTGCCCGCGGGCCTGCGCACGCTGCAGGATGAAATCGAGCAGAATTTTCGGCCGGTGTTACAGTCGGCGCTCAGCCGGCTCGACCTGGTAACTCGTGAAGAATTCGACGTGCAATCAGCGGTACTGGCCAAGGCAAGAAAACAACTCGACACACTGCTCGCACGGCTTCAGGAACTCGAGGCCCACCTCAATAAGAAAGCCTCGAAAGACGACTAAATCGTTATGCCGGTTCTCTGATCGCTAACGACCGGAGATTTGCCGTAAGCCAAATAATTGGGCGATATACACAAAAAGAGAACTGTGCGCCCCATGATCGATTGACTTAAATAGACCGGTCGCTGTCACCGGGCTAACTACTTGTCGTTTACTACAGTGTTGAGCCGCGCCCAGATCGGGCTGCAAGCACCGCTGGTACGAGTCGAGGCACATATTTCCGGCGGATTGCCGAGGTTTGCTGTCGTCGGGCTGGCCGAGACTACTGTCAAAGAAAGCCGCGACCGCGTCCGTGCCGCGATCAAGAATGCCGGTTTCGAGTTCCCCCAGGGCCGTATCATCGTCAACCTGGCCCCGGCCGACGTACCAAAAGAAGGCGGGCGTTTTGATTTGCCCATCGCACTGGGAATACTCGCAGCCAGCCGGCAATTGCGTCTGCAGCCGGATATATGGAGCCAGTACGAGTTTTATGGCGAACTCGGACTGAACGGCAGCCTGCGTGATTTCCGCGGCGCGTTGCCTGTGACACTTTCTGCGCGTGCCGATCGTCGCATCCTTACAGTGCCGCGCGAAAATCGCGATGAAGTCTGCGTCGTGCGCGAAAGCCGGATACTGATCGCGAATCATCTCACCGAAGTCATCGCTCACCTGACCGGTGCCAAGAAATTGCCACTGGAAATAACCGGCATCCAGAAACCGCCGCCGTTATTTCCGGCGGATCTGTTAGACGTACGTGGACAACACCATGCGCGTCGTGCGATGGAGATTGCTGCGGCCGGTGGACACAGTCTGCTGATGATAGGCCCACCGGGAACCGGCAAAAGCATGCTCGCGATGCGATTACCCGGCATTCTTCCCGAAATGTCAGAGGGTGACGCACTGGAGACCGCCGCGATACATTCACTTTCCACGAGCGGTTTTTCCTCGCATTCCTGGCGGGTACGCCCATTTCGCGCGCCGCACCATACCGCATCGTCCGTTGCGTTGGTTGGTGGTGGCTCCAATCCGCGACCGGGAGAAATTTCGCTGGCTCATAATGGCGTACTGTTTCTCGACGAGCTGCCGGAATTTCAGCGCCAGGTGCTCGAAGCGCTGCGGCAACCGCTCGAAACAGGTTCGATCGTTATTTCACGTGCTGCCAGGCAAGCCGAGTTTCCCTGTCGCTTTCAGCTTGTTGCCGCAATGAATCCGTGTCCCTGTGGACATCTGGGCGATCCCGACGTCATGTGCCGCTGCGGCAGCGCACAGGTGCAACGCTATCGCGATCGCATTTCGGGACCGCTGCTGGATCGAATCGATCTGCAAATCGCTGTTGCGCGCGTGCCCCGGGCGCTGCTGCGTTTAGACGCGACAGCTGGTGAGAGCAGTGCAGCAGTACGGACACGTGTGCTTGCCGCCCGTCAATTGCAGAGTGCTCGCGGTATCGTATGCAATGCAATGCTGCTGGAACCGGAAATTCGCGATTACTGTGTGCTTGATGAGAAAGGTACGGAATTGCTGGAACAAGCGATGAAGCGTTTCTCGCTTTCAGCCCGTGCCTATAAACGTATCCTGCGCGTGGCCAGGACCATCGCTGATCTGGCCGGCACGCGTGACATAGCCGCCGATCACGTTAGCGAAGCGGTCGGATTCAGAGAACTCAACCGCGCAAGACAGACAGTTGATGTGGTGCCCTGATACGTCAATCTTCCCTGGCCGGATCCAGCCGCCACACACGCCAGCCATTGATGGCAATCGCAACCAGCGCTGCAAGCTGTAATGGTGCCCACGCGCGTTCCCAACCGGCCGGCATAACGCCGGAACTCATCGCCAGCCGCACGTCGCAGACATTGTGCGTCCCAAAGGTGGTTCCGGTCAGATAGGGCAGTGATACCAGGACAGCCCAGGGGAGCAGTGGCAACAACGGCAATGCGGTGTAACGGGCTAATTCATTGGCACCCCTGAGCCGGTGCCCATAAGTCAGTGCAAAAGACAGCGCGAGGGTCAGAAGCGCTGTTGCCATAGTCATCTTCCAGGGCGACATATCCGAACCGGGGCAACGAGCGATACGCACGACCAGCATCCCGATCAGATGCATGTAGATGACAATCCAGCCGACAAAAGCCACGCCGAGACGGAGCACAATTTCGGCAAAACTCACTTGCTGTCACCAGGGGATGGAGACATGCAGGCCTGACCGGAATCAGCCAGCCGACTCGAGCGAGCGTATTTGCCTGTCTTTGGGTATGTACTCATCGACGAAGTGGCGCGCATGATAGATTGTAACGGTCTTTTCGATAGCGATGAATACCCCGAAGATGATGACCGCTGCAACACTCTCGGCGTTGCCATTCACCCAGTCCATCAAC
>JAOTXR010000205.1 GCA_029862285.1 Gammaproteobacteria bacterium | reverse complement strand
GTGTTTCCAGCGGCGGCATGCACATCAGGCCGCGCAGTCTTAGACGCGGCAGATTCTCGATCGATTCCGCCAATTTTTCGACTTGTTCTGTTGGCGCGCCGGGACGGTTCGGATCGTCGCTCAGTTGCACCTGGATACAGACATTCAGTTGTCGCTGTCCGGGTCCGCGGTGGGCGTCGAGCCGCCTGGCAATGCGCTCCCGATCGACTGTCTGGACCCAGTCGAAATCCGCCGCGATAGGGCGAGTCTTGTTGGCCTGTACCCGGCCGATGTAATGCCAGATAGCCTCAGAAGCGTTCAGCGTCTGGATTTTCACTGCCGCTTCCTGTAGATAGTTTTCAGCGAAATCGCGCTGACCGGCGGCCAGGGCTGCCTGGACCATCTGTGGCGGTTTGGTCTTGGATACCGCGATCAGACGAATTTCGCCCGGATCCCGGCCCGCCTGCCCGGCGGCCAAGGCAATACGGTCGTGGATCGCCCTAAGTGTGACTGTGACTTCCGTCATACTGGCGTTGTGCCCGCTCGGCTATACTACGCCGCGCGCAGTGGTCAGGCGTAATAGTCTGGAACGCAAACCGTTGTTTTGCCTGATGTAACTCACGCAGGAAAATCCTATGGCTGTTGACATTTCGCAACTTTTGGCTTTCGGGGTCAAGAATGACGCTTCTGACCTGCATTTATCGGCAGGCATGCCGCCCATGATCCGGGTCGATGGCGACATGAAGCGCATCAACATGCCCCAGCTGGAGCACAAAGAAGTGCACAGCATGGTGTACGACATCATGAATGACAAGCAGCGCAAGGACTTTGAAGAATTTCTCGAGACTGACTTCTCATTCGAAATACCGGGTCTTGCCAGGTTCCGGGTCAACGCCTTCAATCATAATCGCGGCGCCGGGGCCGTATTCAGAACGATTCCGTCCAAGATTCTGAGTCTCGAAGACCTCAGCGCACCCAAGATCTTCAAGGAAATCGCATTGACCGCCCGCGGCATCGTGCTGGTGACCGGTCCGACCGGGTCGGGTAAGTCGACCACGTTGGCGGCGATGATTGACTACATTAATGACACTCGCCCGGACCACGTGCTGACCGTCGAGGATCCAATCGAATTTGTGCACGAAAGCAAGAAGTGCCTGATCAACCAACGCGAGGTACACCGTGACACCCTCGGCTTCAATGAAGCATTGCGCTCGGCCCTGCGTGAAGACCCCGATGTCATTCTGGTCGGCGAAATGCGTGATCTCGAGACCATTCGCCTGGCGTTGACCGCGGCCGAGACCGGCCACCTCGTATTCGGCACTCTGCATACCAGTTCGGCAGCCAAAACCATCGATCGTATTGTGGATGTGTTTCCGGCCGGCGAAAAAGAAATGGTTCGTTCCATGCTCTCGGAGTCATTGCGCTCGGTGATTTCGCAGACTTTGCTGAAAAAGAACGGTGGCGGTCGCATCGCCGCCCACGAGATCATGATTGGGACGCCTGCAATCAGGAACCTGATTCGCGAAGGCAAAATTGCACAGATGTATTCGGCGATACAGACCGGTCAGCAGTCCGGGATGCAGACGCTGGATCAGTGTTTGCAGGATATCGTCAGTTCCGGGCTGGTTTCCCGCGAGGAAGCCCGTTACAAAGCCTTCAATAAAGAGAACTTTTAATTGAGCCACCAGGAGAACTAGATGGAGCGGGACCAGGCTATAAAGCTCATGCGTGAGCTATGCCAGAAGATGGTCGATACCGAGGCTTCAGACTTGTTCATTACCGCGGGTTTCCCGCCGGCATTGAAAGTCGATGGCATTGTAAAGCCGGTCGCGCAAACCGTATTGACAGCGGCGCAGAGCGCGGCGCTGGTGCGTTCCATCATGAACGATAAGCAGAGTAAGGAATTCGACTCAACGAAGGAATGCAACTTTGCTATCAGCCCAAAACCGATAGGACGATTCCGCGTCAATGCTTTTATCCAACAGGGAATGATTGGCGCGGTCTTGCGTCGAATCACGACTGACATTCCCGATTGCGATCAGCTGCACCTGCCACCGATTCTGAAAGACGTGGTGATGGGCAAGCGTGGTCTGGTGATTATTGTCGGCGGTACCGGTTCCGGTAAGTCGACCACACTGGCGGCAATGATCGGCCATCGTAATGCCAACACGCGCGGACATATTGTTACCATCGAGGACCCCGTTGAGTATGTGCATCCGCATAGGGGATGCGTGATTACCCAGCGTGAGGTTGGTGTTGATACCGAATCCTGGCACACCGCGTTGAAAAATACCTTGCGTCAGGCACCCGACGTGATACTCATTGGTGAGATTCGCGATCGCGAGACTATGGAATACGGCGTTCAGTTTGCGGAAACCGGACATATCTGTCTGGCAACCCTGCATGCCAACAGCGCCAACCAGGCGCTTGATCGCATTATCAACTTCTTTCCCGAAGAGCGGCGCGATCAATTACTGATGGATCTGTCGCTCAATATCAAAGGGCTGATTTCGCAGCGGCTCGTGCCGCTGGAAAACGGGCAGGGTCGTATCGCCGCGATGGAGATCATGCTCAACTCACCGCTCATCGCAGATTTGATCTTTAAGGGCGAAGTCGCACAGATCAAAGAAGTCATGGCCAAGTCCAACCGCATGGGCATGAAGACTTTTGATCAGGCGTTATTCGATCTGTATGAAGAGGGCCTCATCGGCTATGAGGATGCGCTGCGCAACGCCGATTCGAAAAACGAATTGCGCCTGCGGATTAAACTCGAGAGCAAGCGCGAGTTCCAGGCCCAGGAAGAGGGTGGTCAGTCACTACGCATCATGGACGGCGAGGCCGGTGGCGGTGACTCCAGTTTCTAAGAGCCGCACCAACCAGGTATGAATACCAAGCCACTATTCAAGCTGATGGTTGAAAAGCAGGCGTCGGACCTGTTTTTTACGCCGTATGCACCGGTCATGGTCAAGATCGAGGGCAAGATTCGCCCGGTCAATCAGACCGAGCTTAGTCCGAAGATGATCAGGCAGGCAGCCGTGGGGCTGATGACCGATGAACAGGTCGACATCTTTTCGCGTGAACTCGAAATCGACTTTGCTATTTCAGAACCCGGTCTTGGGCGCTTCCGGGTCAACGTATTTCATCAGCGTGGCAATCCAGCGATGGTCATGCGCTACATTACCGGTGACCTGCCGCGGCTCGATGAGCTCGGGGTGCCAAAGGTCCTGAAGGAACTGTCGTTGCGCAAGCGAGGGTTGATCCTGATGGTTGGCGCCACCGGTTCCGGCAAGTCCACGACGCTTGCGGGCATGATCAATTATCGTAACGAGCATTCGGCGAGTCACATACTGACGATCGAAGATCCGATAGAATTTCTGCATCCCAATAAGAAATCCATCATCAATCAACGCGAAGTTGGTGTCGATACGCTGTCTTATCACCGTGCGCTGCGCAGTGCGATGCGTGAAGCGCCCGATGTAATTCTGGTAGGCGAAATTCGCGATCGCGAAACGATGGAAGCGTCAATTGCACTGGCGGGTACCGGGCACCTTGCAATTTCCACACTGCATGCAAACAATTCGGCCGAAACACTCGACCGGATCATCAATATGTTCCCGCAGGCCCAGCATGCGCAGATACTGATGGATCTGGCGCAGTACCTGCGCGCAATAATTTCACAGCGCCTGGTCCCTACTAAAGATGGATCACGTGTCGCTGCCGTGGAAGTGATGATCAATACGCCGCATATCCAGGAGTTGATCAAGGTGGGCGATATTGCCGGGGTCAAAGAGGCGCATAGCGAAAGCTCTGAGCCAGGCATGCAGACCTTTGATGACTCGCTGTACAAATTGCATCAGCGTGGGGCGATAGAACTCGAGGCCGCGTTGCTCAACGCCGATTCGCGTGCCAACCTCGAGGCCAAGATCAACTTCGGTTAGACCGCGCCGGCACGCGACCATCAACTGATTAGAATTCGCGCCGCCTCTGGCCGGTGCACGGGAAGGATCAAAAGACGGCAGCGGCGTCGAATACGGGGCCATCTACACAGACACGTTTCATGGCTGGTCCGTCGGCCGTTCGTACTTGCACGACGCAGCCGGCACAACCGCCAACGGCGCACGCCATGTACTCTTCCAGAGACACCTGGCACGGCAATGTCAATTCGCGCGACAGTTTTGCTGTTGCTCTGAGCATCGGTGTCGGGCCACAGGCAAATATTTCGATTTCACTACGCGCCTTTGCATCCAGTGACTCTAGCCATTTCCACGCCAAGTCAGTGACAAAACCGTCGTAACAACCCGCAAAATCGCTGCCACTGGCCAGTCGGCTGGCAATGCCCCAACTGTCCAACAGCGGCATGCTGGCGATAACCCCGTCCGGTACCCCCGGCACCATGATGGTTGACGGTTTCGGCTGGAACGGAAAAGGAATCTCTGATCCCATAAAAACCATGGGTTGCCATGCCTGGGTGTTGTATCTCAACGACTCCGCCAGGAACACCATTGGCGGAATACCGACGCCACCACCAATCAGTACGGGCCGTGGCTTGTCCGGATGCAGACGAAACGGATTACCGATCGGCCCCATCAGGCTTAGCGTGTCACCCTCACGACGTGTTGCCAGGTGACGCAGGCCATCACCGACTATCTTGTAGAGAAACTCGACCCAGCCCTGATCCGCGTCGACACGCATAATGGACAGTGGCCGGCGCATCGGCACGGCCGGGTCGCAGGTCAGGTGGGCAAAACTGCCAGGCTCGGCTTTTGCGGCACATTTTGGCGCCTCCAAACGCAGCACGAATTGATTGCCCGGGTAGCCACGCTGCTCCAGGACTACACCCTCTTCGACAAATATTGTGCCGCGATGAGCCAATGACTGATTCATGCCTTGCTACTCTGGA
>JAOTXR010000204.1 GCA_029862285.1 Gammaproteobacteria bacterium | reverse complement strand
CTTTACACACGTCGGATCGAAACTTCGGGCGACATCTGGATCAGAAATACGCGGTCGGCCTCAGCGTGTTCAAGACCACCGGTGCCAACATGGTCGCGGTGGCGGATCGCGTCATGGAAGAAGTTGAAGGTGCACGGACGCTGCCGCAAATGCGCGGTATCAATATCTTCACGCTGGATAACAAGGCCGATGGGGTACGCACTTCGCTGCACGATCTGCTCAAGTCCGGTTTGATAGGCGCTGCATTGGCCATCATCGTGCTATATGCGTTCCTGCGGCACTGGACGACAACTTTGATAGTCACATTGTCGGTTCCATTCTCTCTACTCATTTCACTCGCAGTAATGTATTTCGCCGGGCTAACACTGAATATTCTTTCAATGATGGGGCTCATGCTCGGCGTGGGTATGCTGGTGGATAACGCGGTCGTAGTTACCGAGAGTATTTTCCGTTATCGACAAATACACCCTGACGAACCCCATAAAGCGACGCTAATGGGCGTCAGGGAAGTCGGCGTAGCAGTCGCAGCTGGTACAGCCACTTCTATTATTGTCTTCGTGCCCGTCATGTTTGGCGTAAAGACAGACATCACGGTCTTTTTGACCCATGTGGCTATAACGATTTCGGTGGCCATGCTGGCATCTTTGGTCATTGCACAGACACTCGTGCCGATGCTCGCAGCACGGGTACCTTCGCCACCTGCACCACGCAGCGGCTCTATTATGGCGCGACTGTCTGAATGGTATGCAAATGCGTTGGATTGGACGCTGATTCACCGCTGGTGGAGTCTGCTGGGAATTGTTCTGATCGTCGCCAGCGGTAGCGCGGTAATCGGCCTGAGCATTGCGTTTCCCGGCAAGCTGGTGAAATTCGAAACTTTCCCGCAGGCGGCTGCAAGGCGACTTTTCTTGCCCTATCACATTGAGGGCCAGCACCCGTTGGAGCAAGTTGAATCCGTCGTCTACCGGATCGAGGAATTCCTGTACCGCAACCGCGAAGATCTCGATATTGTCGCAGTCTATAGCTATTTCGAACCCGGACGGGCCGAATCCACCATTCTGCTGACCGAGCGCGATGAAGCAACTATTTCAACCGAAGATGTAATTACATTTGTGGAGGAGAACCTCCCTGAAATTATCATTGGCGAACCAAGCTTTGATTTCGATCAGGAAGGCGGTGGTGAGGGTTTTAGCGTTCAGCTCAGTGGCGATTCCACCGAGGAGCTTGTACATATTGCCCGAGACGTCATTCGGATTTTAAAAACGGTCGATGGCCTGGAAGGCATCCGCGCCGACGCAGCGAATGGTGACAGCGAGGTCCAGGTGGTTGTAGACCGTGACAGGGCCAGCCAGGTGGGCATGACGGCCGGTGAAATTGCCGCCTCGGTTGCGATCGCCATGCGTGGTGACAACCTGCGTGAGTTTCGCGGCGAGGATGGCGAGATTGACGTCCGGCTGGCCTTCCGCGACAGCGACCGGCAGACCATCGAGGATCTGGCAAATCTTCCATTACGTAGCAGCACCGGACAGGATCTGATTCTCGGCAGTGTCGCGTCCTTTCACGTCACCCGGGGCCAGCGCCAGATCAGCCGTGTCGATCGCCAGACTGCTGTGATCATCACCGCAAACATGGACGACACGTCGATGGATGAGGTGCGCCCGCAAATCGAATCACTCATGAAGGACTTTGACTTGCCGCCAGGGTACTCGTGGAAATTCGGGCGTGGCTTTGAGCAAAACGATGAGACTCAGCAAATCATGGCCGTCAACATCCTGCTTGGAATAATGCTGATATTCATTGTCATGGCCGCGCTGTTCGAGTCGTCGCTATACCCGATATCGATAGTGAGTTCTATTGCGTTATCGATATTTGGAGTGTTTTGGTTTTTCCTGTTCACCGGCACGACTTTTTCTTTTATGGCGTCGATCGGTATTATGATACTCATCGGCGTGGTCGTGAATAACGGCATCGTTCTTATCGATCATGTCAATAACCTGCGCCGCGACGGCATGCCGCGGCATGCAGCGCTTCTTCAGGGTGCTCGTGACCGATTGCGTCCTATATTGATGACGGTAGCGACCACAATTCTCGGACTGATGCCGCTGGCGGTGGGTACAACGCAAATTGGTGGCGGTGGCCCGCCCTATTATCCTATGGCACGCGCAATAATTGGCGGCCTGGCATTTTCAACGATTACTTCCTTGCTGGTTGTACCGACTGTGTATGTGTGGTTTGACGAATTGGCGCGCTGGTGGCGCAAAGTCATACGCACGGCGAAAAACCCCGTATCCGAGACTCCCTCCCGATAAAAAAAGAGCTGACGAACCGCTCGAACGATTACTGCGTCGTCGCAGCCTACTTCATCAGCACTTTTTGGATTTCCCAATAGTCTTCAGTCAGAACATTGACTTCGACTGGTGTGCTGGACACTGTGCGACCTGGATCAAAACCCGGCAATGTCGGGGATAGTTTTGACAGCGTTGGCGCAGCTGGAATTGTATCGGTATCGCTATTGTACTCAGCCTGCTTGCTTAGCATATCGGTACGGGCGCGCAGCTCATCAGCATAGTTGCGATCTGACATTAGCGCCAACGCCAGGTGCTCGATCTTTTTCATCATATACTCGCAATCTGAGCTCGAACCATAGCTGACATCTTCGACTTTCTTGTGTTTGGCGGTCCGCGCCAGACTCGCGACGGACCCGTCTGACAACTGAACGTACAAGTGTTGCGACAATGCGATCATTGCGACATTGATCGCGCGCTTGCCAGAGATACCAAGACCGGGATATTCCGGCCATGGCTCACTCTCAACCTTGATTCTCCGATCAAAGAGTTCCTCAAGCCTGGCGCGAATTGCAGCCAGTTTTGTCTTGTGCTCATCAACGGTGACTTGCATCTCCCGCCGCTTGAAATAATTCCAAAAGCCCCGAAGACTGTCACGCTGTCGCTCAAGCCCGGCGATGGCGTTCTTCATATCATCCGTCTCGGCCTTTACCGACACGATTCGCCCACTTACTTCGTGCAAGCGTTTCTGGCGCTCCTGGTTGAACACCATAATCTGACGTTTGCGCTCACGATCCTGTTGCTGTTTTTTTAATTGCCCGCTGAATTTCTCCAATTGCCTGTGACACTTCGACCAGAGCGAGCGAAGTTGAAAAAATACTATGGCTTTGTACCCGGCCTCCGGGTCTGCGAGCAGGGTTTCCAACCTGCGGAAGTCCTTACGAACTTTTTCAGTCTTCTTTTCCTGATCACGCAGCCGCTCCAGCAGATGATCGCGATCGTGCCGGAGATTGGAAAATTCCTTCTTTAGTTCCGCGCGATTCCAAAACAGATTGAGGAGCCGATCCTCTTCCGAAGTTGCACCAGTGGTTTCCTCAGTGGCATTGAGGCCTGACATCGTCTGGCTAACTCCCACGGTTCACTTCTCCCGAAACGCCGGCTATCAACCGTGCGCGAATAAGTGACCCTTGTCGGCGCAATATTCCAGCCACTTGTTGAGCATCATGTTGCGCGTCCATCGCCGTTGGAGCTCGGTGCCGCTGCCTGTCGAGTACGGCACCAGTGCCTCGTGTCGATGTTTGTGTATACACGCCATCGCCTCGACCAGTCCGGCATCGTGATAAACGCGGATTTTCAGATCCGGATCGGGAATAAAATCGCCACCAACCCGAAAGAAATACGTCAGCTTCAGCGTGGTTGTGTAACGAGCCACTTCCTCGACGCCCAGGTGCAGCGGCATATCGTGAGTGGCAGTCGACACCAGGCTGGCGCCGGGTTCTGGCAGCTGCGGCAACAGCCAGCCGAGACGGATAAAATTGCTCTCGTACAAGGTCATCAGACCGGCAAAGCTCACCGGTCGCGCTGGCCTCGGCAACACGACGACGCTGTCTGTTTTTCGTGCAATTAATCTGTCTAAACTCACTGAAAATCACTATACCACACGCCCGCACGACCCAATTGCCACACACATTTATGGTCAATAGCAATGCTGAGCCATCGTCGCGCCAAATTCTGCGACGGAGTTCACAATCCATCCCCCACGCAGGCGACTAACGGCTGTCGCCCCGGTCTATTTCCATGGTATGTAGAATGGTGCTGGATATTTCTTCGATTGAGCTATCCGTTGTATCGGCATAGGAAATGCCATGCCGGCGGAAGATTGCCATTGCTTCCCGGAGTTCAAAATTGATCTGCTGCGCGGACGCGTAGCGACTATCGGGGCGACGCTCGAGCCTGATGCGGCGCAACTGATCGGCATCGATAGTCAGACCAAAGATTTTGTCGCGGTATTTCAACAACTGCTTCGGCAAGTTCGTGTCTTCCAGGTCCTCATCTGTCAACGGATAATTTGCGGCGAAGACGCCGTAGTGCAGCGCCAAATAGAGACAGGTAGGAGTTTTTCCGGTACGCGAGACGCCAGTGAGAATCACGTCGGCCTCATCGTAATTTTTCAGTCCTATACCATCGTCGGTCGCCAGCGAGTAGTTCATTGCATCAATTCTTCGCTGATACGACTCATCGCCGGACAATCCATGGGTACGACCGACAGTATGCGACGATCGAATTTCGAACTCGCGCTCCAGCGGCTCGATGAAGGTGTCAAAAAAGTCGAAAAACAGCGCACCACTTTCTCTGATCAGATCGCCCAGTTCCCCGTGAGCGAAGGTGGCAAAAACAACCGGCCGGCGACCCTCGACGCGTGCGGTTAACTTGATCCTGCGCACTGCTTCCTGCGCCTTGTCAACTGTAGAGATAAATGGCAAAGTCACTTGCCGAACGTCTGTGCCTTCGAACTGCGTTAACAAGCTACGTCCCAGCGTTTCAGCGGTGATTCCTGTCTGATCGGATACGAAAAACACGGTACGCCGATTCATGCTTCACACACCGCTGCCTCACGGTACCGGACGAG
>JAOTXR010000203.1 GCA_029862285.1 Gammaproteobacteria bacterium | reverse complement strand
GCGCTACCGGCAACGACGCGCAGCGAAGTAGTTGTTTCGCCCGCTATCTCCATTTCCAACTGCGGTACCACGGAGTCAACATCGGAAATATCGGTCAACGGCGGCAGATCATCGAGTTTTTTCAACCCAAAATATTCGAGGAATTGCGGCGTGGTTGCATAGAGCGCCGGCCGGCCCGGCACCTCGCGGTGACCTACTATTTTGACCCAGCCACGCTCCAACAGCGTTCTGATTATATTTGTACTGACCGCCACGCCGCGGACATCTTCAATGTCGCCGCGTGTAATTGGCTGCCGGTAGGCCACCAGCGCCAGTGTCTCGAGCAAAGCACGCGAGTAGCGTGGCGGACGCTCTTCCCAAAGCTTGGTCAGCCAATCAATCATCGACGGGCGAACCTGAATACGAAAGCCGGTTGCAACCTCGATCAACTCGATTCCGCGACCGTCAAACTCGCCCTGAAGCGTCTTGATCGCCTCACGTATCGCAGCCAGTTCCGGGCGTTCGCGGAACGCAAACAAATCGCGCAATTCGCCAGGCGACAACGGTCGGCCCGCCGCCAGCAGAGCTGCCTCAATGATGTTCTTCAGCACGTCACTGTTTACTTTTTTCGCCATCTTCTTCTTCCGGTATTTCAAACGCGGTCTGAACTGACCCTGTCGATTTTACGTGAATCGGTCCAAACACTTCGGCCTGCACGATTTCGATTATAGACTCGCGTATCAATTCCAGTATTGCAATAAATGTAACTACGACCCCGATTCGGCCTTCCCGCGGATCAAACAATGCAGTGAACTCTTTGAACTCGACATCCTGTAACACCGAAAGTATGTCGGACATTCTCTGCCGCACCGACAGCGCCTCGCGCTGAATATGGTGGTGCTTATACATCTCAGCGCGCTGCATCACATCGCGGAAAGCGACAAGCACTTCTTTCAGTGCGATGTCGGGTAGCTTCTGGATGACGCGCCGCTCCACGACGTGCCCCTCCGCGACTACTACATCCCTTTCGAGACGCGGCAATGCGTCCAGCTCAATGGCTGCCGTTCGAAACCGCTCGTATTCCTGAAGCCGCCTGACCAACTCGGCCCTCGGATCCTCTTCATCATCGTCCTCACCAGGTTGCCGGGGTAACAACATCCGAGACTTGATCTCGGCCAGCATGGCGGCCATCACGAGGTACTCGCCGGCGAGCTCCAGTTGTAGTTCGCGCATCATGTCGATGTAGTGAACGTATTGCCGCGTGATTTCGGCTATGGGGATATCCAGTATGTCGAGATTCTGGCGCTTGATCAGATAGAGCAACAGGTCCAACGGCCCCGCGAAAGCCTCGAGAAATACCTCAAGCGCTTGCGGCGGAATATAGAGATCCACCGGCAGTTCTGTAACCGGCTCCCCTTCAACGACCGCAAAGGGCATTTCTGCCTGCACCGGACGATTCGGTGGCTGCGAACCCTTGTCTTCGGTGCGTGTCTTGTCTGTTTCCGAACTCATGCTCTAGCGGTAATGAAGTCCAATTGCATGTCGAACCTCGTCCATTGTCTCACGAGCGGTATCGCGTGCCCTTTCACTGCCTTCGTTGATAATACTCCGCACCATATCCGGATTGGACTCAAACTCCGCACCACGCGTCTGAATAGGCTCCAGTTCCGCGATTACGGCATCGATGACGGGCTGTTTGCATTCGACACATCCGATACCAGCGGAGCGACAGCCTTCCTGCACCCACTGTTGCCGCCGTTCATCTGAATAGATTTTGTGGAACTGCCACACTGGACACTTTTCCGGATCGCCCGGATCCGTCCGGCGTACGCGGGCAGGATCAGTCGGCATCTTGCGAATGTTTTTTGCAACAACATCGGGCTCCTCGCGCAAGGGGATCGTATTGCCATAGGACTTGGACATCTTCTGGCCATCCAGCCCCGGCAACTTCGGAACTTTGGTCAACAATGGTTGCGGTTCCGCCAGAATCACTCTGCCACTGCCCTCGATGTACCCCAGCAATCGTTCTCTATCTGCGACGGTAATATTCGGGTGCCCTTCAACTATGGCCTGGCCTGCCTCCAGCGCCGCTGTATCCCCCTGCTCCTGGTAACGCACCCGCGAATCTTCATATACGCGACGATGCTTGCCACCCAACTTGCGAATCGCCATTTTCGCCCGGGCTTCAAAATCGGCCTCACGACCGAATACATAGTTAAATCGGCGCGCAATCTCGCGGGTCAGTTCCACGTGCACAACCTGGTCTTCGCCAACTGGCACCGCATCGGCCTTGTACATCAGAATGTCGGCCGACTGCAGCAACGGATAACCGAGAAACCCGTAAGTTGCGAGATCCTTTTCCTTGATTTTTCGTTGCTGCTCTTTGTAGGTTGGCACTCGCTCCAGCCAGCCAAGCGGCGTAATCATCGACAGCAACAGAAATAGTTCGGCATGCTCGGGAACTTTGGACTGGACGAATATCCTCGCTATCTTGGGGTTGATGCCCACTGCCAGCCAGTCCACCACCATGTTCCACATCTGGTCTTCGAGCTTGCTGGTATCGTCGTAGTGCGTGGTCAATGCATGCCAATCGGCCACAAAAAAATAGCATTCGTATTCGTGCTGCAGTCTCAGCCAGTTCTTGAGCACGCCGTGGTAGTGACCAAGATGCATATAACCCGAAGAACGCATCCCCGACAGGATTCGTTTGCCGACCGTTTTGTTTTCCGACGCCATTACTTTCCTAGAGCCCGGTGAGCGCTTGTATCAAACCGGTAGTGCCATCAATCAGCGGCATCATAATGGGCCAGAGCACGCCGGCGAACATCAGGCCGAGAATGATCAGCAGTCCATAGGGCTCAATTTGATCCATTGTTGTTGACAGACGCGGTGGCAGCAGACCACTGGCAACCCGGCCACCATCCAGCGGTGGAATAGGAAGCATATTAAGGACTGCGAGGAACACGTTGATAGTGATACCGAAACTAGCCATCATCAGCACCGCCGAAAAAGCCGCCGTATCGGCCAGGCCCAGGATCAATACGATCTTGATCAAGACGGCCCAGCCAAGTGCCATCAGCAAGTTAGCCGCGGGCCCGGCAGCGGCCACATAAACCATGTGACGCCGCGGCTTGCGCAGGTTTCGAGTGGCAACGGGTACCGGTCTGGCCCACCCAAAAATAAACGGCAGACCGAGAACGAGCATGCCTACCGGAACAGCAATCGTGCCGATTGGATCGATATGCTTTAGCGGGTTGATTGTTAGCCGCCCCAACATTTCCGCAGTACGGTCACCGAAGTACCTTGCCACAGCGCCGTGCGCCACCTCGTGCAAAGTGACCGCAAGCAGTACTGGTGGCGCAAACAAGATTATTTTTTGGACGAGGTTGAGACCCTGCATCGCGTTATTATACGCATGTCCCGGTGGTATCAGCTTGCAAATATTGGCGCCACGCCACGCCCCTGGCGAACCAGTACGGGCGCGGATCCAGCCAGGTCAATTACCGTCGTCGGATCGAGTCCGCAATTGCCACTATCGATTACCGCGTCCACCTCGTTCACGAGACGATCCTGAATCTCCTCAGGATCGGTCATCGGCAGGGGCTCACCCGGCAACATCAGGGTCGAGCTCATGATTGGTGCATCGAGCTCGTGCAACATCGCCAATGATACCGGGTGATTCGGAATACGGATGCCAATGGTCTTGCGCTTTGGATTCTGCAACCGCTTAGGCACCTCGCGTGTGGCAATAAGAATAAAGGTGTAGGGCCCGGGCGTTAGCGAACGCAACATACGGTATGTCGCATTGTCTACACGGGCGTAGGACGAAATTTCCGACAAATCCTTGCAGACCAGCGTAAAATTGTGGTTTCGTCCCGCCTGGCGGATTCGGCGAACGCGCTCCAGAGCGGCTTTGTTGCCAACATGGCAACCCAGCGCATAGCAGGAATCGGTCGGGTACACGACGACACCGCCGCCCCGAATTATGTCAACAGCCCGGCTAATGAGACGTGGCTGAGGATCCTGCGGGTGAATTTGGAGATACTGACTCAAAGGAATCGGCTAGCCTGAAAAAACCATGCAGATATTCTACGACTTCTTTCCCGTGATAGCTTTTTTTGCCGCTTACAAGCTGTACGACATTTATGTTGCCACCGGCGTGATTATTGTGGCAGTTATCCTCCAGGTTTTCATCCACTGGATACGTACTCGCACTGTCAGCAAAATGCACGCCATTAGCGCCGTGCTGATATTCATTTTTGGCGGAATTACGCTGGCACTTCGCAATGAACTTTTCATTCAGTGGAAGCCGACAGTCTTGAACGGCCTCTTTGGGTTAGTGTTTCTCGCCAGCCAGTATATCGGCGAGAAACCCATAATTGAGCGAATGCTCGGGCATAGCGTTGAGCTCGAGCCACAGCACTGGCGCACCCTCAATTCGATGTGGGGTGCGTTCTTTATATTTCTCGGCGTGGTCAATATTTTCGTGGTTTACAACTTTTCCGAAAACGCCTGGGTTAACTTCAAACTGTTTGGCATGCTGGGTCTGACGCTGGTCTTTGCCCTCCTCCAGGGTTTCTGGATTGCCCGCAAGCTACCACCCGAAGAAGTGGCAAAATCCACTCAAAAAGAACCGCCACAGTGACCCGGGTCGAGAAAATAAGGGAGTGCTTACAGGTTTTGGCACCTGTAGCTCTTGAGATCACTGATCAATCGCATTTGCATAAAGGCCACCCCGGCGCGCGCGATGGGCGCGGCCACTTCCATGTGCGCATTGTTTCACAACGTTTCGAAAATCAATCGAAACTTAACCGACACAAACAGGTCTACCAAGCTCTCGGTGATTTGATGCATACGGAAATTCACGCACTTGGCATCAACGCATTGACGCCGGTTGAAACCAAACTAACTGAGGACAAAACATGAAACACTATCTAACGCTGGCGATAGTGGTCGCATTATTGA
>JAOTXR010000202.1 GCA_029862285.1 Gammaproteobacteria bacterium | reverse complement strand
GGCGTCGCGGTTGACACCGGTCTGCCTGACGATTCGGCGACTGCCCAGCCAGACACCACTACGACCGGCGTCGACAGCGCGGCACCCGGTACGGACACACAACCAGACGCCACTCAAACTGATCGCCCGGCACCCCCGGTGGTTACAACCTCTTTACCGGACGAACCGGGTATCGTCGGCAAAGTTGTGGACATGGCGAAGGGCGCGCTCGGTAGCCTTTGGTTGTGGATCGGACTTGGCGTCGTGGCACTGGGAGCATTTGGTGCGGTTGCCCTGCGCGGTCGCGATAGCGGTGAGAGCGACGCCATCGAGGCGTTGACCCGGGAAGCCAGAGACAGCGTGGATGATACGGCGTTGATGCAACAGATCCCGGTGCCGAGTTCAAGCGCGCCGTCTGACGTCGAGTTCTTTGACGATAGTGGCACCTTCAAGCCAGTCGACTTTTCAGCCACGAAGGCAGCGGAAGGACCATCTGGCGAGTACCCGTTCGAGGATACGATTGGCGGTGAGATCAAACTCGACCAGTCCGATCCTCTTGCCGAAGCCGATTTCCATATGGCTTACGGTTTGTACGACCAGGCATCCGATCTGGTGAAGAAAGCCGTTTCCCGCGAGCCGGAACGAATTGACCTGCGGATGAAGTTGCTCGAGATTTTCTTTGTCTGGGGTAACGAGAATGAATTTCGCGCTACGGCTCAGGACTTGCGTGACAATATGTCCGAGCAAATCGCTGGTGAGTGGGACAAGATCGCCATCATGGGCAAACAGATTTGTCCAGACGACGATTTGTTTGCCGGTGATGGTGGAATTGGCTCAGGAGCCGATATTGACCTGGAGTTTTCGCCAACCGGTAGCCAGTCTGCTGTCGATCTCGATACCGGTACGGAATCGAGTGGCGATTCTGATATAGATCTCGACTTTGCCGGCGCTTTCGGTGACGCGCCTGGTGCCGGTTCTACCGACATCAGCGGCGAGGGCGACACAGTCGAAGAACTGCTCGATCTGGATTTTGGCAGCGACGATCCGTTGCTCAGCAATGTTGAAGAGGAAGAGACCCGACCCGAACCGGTCGAAAAGATCAAGGATCAAATTCGTGCACGCCTGAGCAGCACGGATACCGACGAGACTGCCGAGATGGATCTCAGAGATCTTGGTGTCGATCTCGATCTTGCGGCTACCGGCGCAGCAGGGGTGGTAGCGCCGGGCGACACTTCGCAGGCGGAGACCGATTTTGGGAACATCTTCGACACGCCCGTCAAAGAAGACGATGCAACCAGTGAATTGCCTGCACCGACTACCGAATTGACGGCGGGCGGCAACGCACTTGATCTGGATATTGGCGAGATGTTCGGTGGTCTGGACAATGAGGACGACGAGGAGACCGCGCGCGATCTGGATGCTCTCGAAGAATCCATGGAACAGACCGGCCCGGCAGACACCGCAGGCACTGCCGACACCGGGCACTTCTCGGCCGAGGTTGAGACGCTGCACGGCGATGCGCTCGATGTCGACATAACCGGATTCGACGACGACGAGGCGGGCGCGACGCGGCTTATCGGTCCGGAGCAGTCGGCTGAAGAAGACGTGTTCTCCGGCCAGATTTTTGGCGACGCCAGCGACGACGAAACCAAACTAATTGCTGCTGATGAGCCGACCGGTGGGCATACCGAGGACGCATTCTCAGCTGCAGTTTTTGGTGAAGACGAGACCGTACAGGTATCGACTTCGGATGATGAGATCTTTATCGACGAGGGCACCGGTCTGGACCTCGACATAGGCGAGTCATTGCCGTCCGGCGAAGATATGACTACGGCAAAGGTTTCTACATCGGATCTGGCCCTGCCGAATAGTGGCGATGAGCTGACCGAAGTTGGCACCAAGCTCGATCTGGCCCGGGCGTATATGGACATGGGCGATCCCGACGGTGCTCGCGGCATCCTCGAAGAGGTGCTGGCTGAGGGTAGTGAGACGCAGCAGGCCGACGCCCGCGATATGCTCGCCAACCTCGGTTAACCGGACACGAATATCGAATCAACCGGCAGGCCCATTGGGCCTGCCTTTTTTTTTGGCCTGCTGCGATGCATTTTTCCTCAGGGATCGCAGCCGAAGCCGTTCCTGCAAAGCACATTCGAGAGCGTAAAAGTTTTATTATCGCCTGGTGCGACAGGCTCTGATAATCGAGTACGACGGCAGTGCGTTCAGTGGGTGGCAGCGGCAGCCTGACGCACGCAGTGTTCAGTCATGTGTGGAATCGGCGTTGAGCAAAGTTGCCGATCACGAGGTGCAGACAATATGCGCGGGCCGTACCGATGCCGGCGTGCATGCACTCGGTCAGGTTATTCACTTCGATACCGATGCTACCCGGTCAGCGCGTTCCTGGTGTCTGGGAGCCAACACCCACCTGCCGTCGGACGTCAGTGTAGTTTGGGCCGGTGCAGTAGCGGATGACTTTAGCGCCCGCTATAGTGCTGTCGAACGGTCTTATCGCTACCGTATACTCAACTGCTCCAATCGCGCGGCACTTCAGCACCGACGCGCATGGTTTTTCCCGGAAAAACTGGACGTTGAGCGCATGCGCCTGGCGACACGAGCTCTGCTGGGAAAACATGATTTTTCTGCGTTCAGGGCCGCGAATTGCCAGGCTCGGACTGCTGTGCGCGAAGTTTCTCGGGCCGAGCTCGACGCTTGCGGTGACGAGATTGTCCTTCACGTATCGGCGAACGCTTTTTTAATGAACATGGTGCGCATTATTACCGGTGTACTGGTGACGATCGGAACCGGTGAGCAGGCGCCACAATGGGTAGAGGAGTTGATTTCACATGGCGACCGCACCCGCAGCGGCTTGACCGCGCCACCCGAGGGTCTTTATCTCGTGCAAGTACGCTACCCGGCACAGCACGCTATCCCAATGCGGTCTGGCACATGCATTTGACCGGCGTATTGCTGGTGTATGATCGCCTGACTGCCACAGTGGAGGCCGGGTAATGAGTTGGTTCAGCAAACTCATGCCGTCGCATATCAAGACCAAGAACCGCTCTCGATCGGTTCCCGAAGGGCTGTGGGAAAAATGCCGGGATTGCGAAGCGGTACTGTACCGGGCCGAGCTGGAGCGCAATCTCAATGTTTGCCCAAAGTGTTCGTTCCACATGCGTATGGGGGCGCGTCAACGGCTGGATTTTTTTCTTGACGGACAGCCGCGTGAGGAAATAGCCGCGGCACTTGAGTCTCAGGATCCACTGAAGTTTCGCGATAGCCGCAAGTACCGCGATCGCGTCAATCAAGCACAAAAAGAAACCGGCGAGAAAGATGCGCTGGTCGTAATGCAAGGCAAGCTGCGTGGCCGACCGGTTGTAGCCTGCGCCTTTGAGTTCGGGTTTATGGGTGGTTCCATGGGCTCGGTCGTCGGTGAGAAATTTGCGCGCGCAGGTACACGCTGTCTTGAGCAGCGCCTGCCCTTGATCTGTTTTTCGGCCAGCGGTGGCGCCCGCATGCAGGAAGCGCTCTTGTCATTGCTGCAAATGGCAAAGGTAGCCGCGGTACTCGAGCGCATGCGCAAGGCAGCGATTCCCTACGTGTCGGTTTTGACGGATCCGACCACCGGCGGTGTATCGGCGAGCATGGCAATGCTGGGCGATATCAATATTGCCGAACCGCGGGCATTAATCGGTTTCGCCGGGCCTCGCGTCATTCAGCAAACGGTGGGGCAGACTTTGCCTGACGGTTTTCAACGCAGCGAATTCCTCCTGGACCACGGTGCCATCGACATGATCCTCGATCGGCGCGAAATGCGTGAGGGCATCGGTGAGTTGCTGGCAAAACTCCGTTCTGAGCCCGCAGGTCCGGCGCCTACCGGCCCTGAGACCACAGCCGAGGAGCCGGCTGCGGACAAAACGGCGGTTGCCGCGATGACGGAGGAAATCGAGTCTGAATGAGCCGCCCCCCGAATCGCTGAGTGCCTGGCTGGAGCGTATTGAACTCCAGCACCCTTGCGAAATTGATCTGTCTCTTGAGCGTGTACGGCCGGTGTTTGGCAGGCTGGGCCTGCGTGCCGCCACTGCGACCACGGTAACTGTCGCTGGCACCAACGGCAAAGGATCGTGTGTGGCCTACCTCGAGTCGATACTCGCAGCTGCCGGGTATCGAACGGGTGTCTACACATCGCCACACCTGCGTCAGTTCAACGAGCGCATACGCGTTGCCGGTGTATCCGCCAATGATGAAGAGATCGTTGCTGCGTTCGGGAAAGTGGAAGCCGCACGTCTGGACGCGTCGCTGACCTATTTCGAGTACAGCACGCTGGCGGCGCTGTCGGTGTTTCGCGCGCAACGGGTCGACATATGCCTGCTGGAAGTCGGTATGGGTGGCCGACTGGACGCGGTTAACCTTGTAGACGCTGACATTTCGGTTATTACGTCGATCGGATTGGATCATCAGGGCTGGCTGGGCAATGATCGAACGGCGATCGCCCGGGAGAAGGCCGGTGTCTTTCGTCGCGATCAACCGGCGATTATCGGTGAGAGTAATCCACCCGAATCAATTGCACAGGCGGCAGAGGAGACCGGATGCCGCCTGCTGCAGATTGGTGAGGACTTCAGTTACGGGCGGGATGCGGATAGCTGGCATTGGCATGGCGGCGCGACTCAGTTCGACCGGTTGCCGCCACCGCGATTTGGTGGCAACGAGCAATATGCCAATGCCTCCTGTGCGCTGGCGGTTATCGAGCAACTGGCAGTCAATTTTCGTACCGACGGTGCCCACATTTGTGCGGGTCTGGACAATGCCTGGCTGCCGGGCCGGCTGCAACAGGTGGCCGGCCGGCGCAACTGGATCCTCGATGTTGCCCACAATGGTGAGGCGGCTATGGCATTGGCTGCCATGCTGGGCGATTTCGCCGGTCGTACAATTGCCGTGATCGGGATGATGAATGACAAACCCGTCGAGGCCATCGCCGCGGCTCTGGCCACTGCGGTAGACGAATGGATAGTTG
>JAOTXR010000201.1 GCA_029862285.1 Gammaproteobacteria bacterium | reverse complement strand
CTGGGCCTGTGCGCCGCCACATTCCTCTGGCAACTGGCCCTGGGTCCTGGCGGGGGCCAGGCCGCAATTTACTCCTTTGGGGTGATCCCGGCGAGCCTGTTGCAGGGTGCGACCTTGTCTCCGGAACTGGCCCTGATTCCACCACAAATGACGGTCTTCACGTCAATGTTCCTGCATGGCGGCTGGGCGCATTTGCTGGGCAACTTGCTCTATCTGTGGGTTTTCGGGGACAACGTCGAAGACAGCATGGGCCACATGCGATTTATCCTTTTCTACGTGGTCTGCGGCACCGCGGCCGCGCTCGCCCAGGCAATCCCCGATCCGGATTCGACCGTCCCGATGATCGGTGCCAGTGGCGCAATCTCCGGCGTACTCGGGGCCTACGTGCTGCTTTACCCGCACGCGCGAATTCTCGTTGTCATACCACTGGGTATCGTGTTTACCACGATGCGGTTGCGTGCCGGGTGGGTACTGGGTCTGTGGTTCGGCATGCAATTACTCAGTGAATTGACTACACCGGCCGGCTCAGCGGGCGTGGCATTTCGCGCGCACCTCGGTGGCTTTGTCGCTGGCGCTTTGCTGATCCCGCTGTTCAAGAGCCGTAAGTTCCGCCTGTTTCATCCTGAAGTGCACTAATGCGAGTGCTTGTTTTATTGGTGATGGCGTTTACCGCCGTCACGGCCTGGGCACAAACGCCGGGCGAGGCGATTGCGGCTACACTCCGGCTCAACCAGGAGGCGCTGGATGCGCAGCAGAGAATAGACCGGTTGTTCGAACAACGGCAACGCATCCAAAACGAGATCAGCACCATTGAACTGGAAGGGACGACTTTCGCGCTGCGCAATAGCACGCTGGCCCAACAGCTTGCCGATACACGTCAAAACCTTGCGGAAATAGAAACCGACATACACGCGATCACAGAAACACAAACCGGCATTATCACGCTGCTGGATAAAATGATCGATGCGCTTGAACGGTTTATCGTGTTGGACCTACCATTCCAGCAACAACAGCGCCACGCCCGGATTGCCAGCTTGCGCGGCGATCTGGTGCGCTCCGATCTGAGTGTCAGCAACAAGTACCAGGCAGTGATTTCCGCCTACCTGGATGAGATTCGGCTGGGCTTCACCAATTCAGTCACGACAGAGCAAATAAGCACATCCCACGGCGACCGCACGATGCAAATTCTGCGCCTTGGCCGGGCCGGTCTCTGGTATGTCACTGCCGACGGCAGGTTGGCTGGCCGCTGGGACCCCCGCGACCGCGTATGGACAGATGACAATACCGATCCACAGGAAGTCATCAAGGGCATCCGCATCGTTCAGGAGCTTGCGGCGCCGGACGTGGTCAAGCTACCGCTACGTCTCGATATCCCATGAGCCGGCTGTGCGGTCTGGTTGCGGTCATCTTTTTGTCCGGCGCGGCCGGAGCATGGACCAGCCCCGATTTCTCTGCGATCCGCGACGCGCGACAAGACCGCGACAACAACCGGACGGCACAACAACGCCAGCGTCTCGAAACAGCCCGTATGCAACTCGCCACAACCAGCAAACGCGTGGGTCACGACGATACCAGATATCGCTCTCTACAAACCGAGCTGGCAGAGTTGGCAGCAACACGCGACAGACGCCTGGCCAGCCTCGGCGCACAACAAGGCGCGGTTCGGGAGCTTTTCACTACGGCGCGCCAGACCGCCGGCGATCTCATAAACATAGTCCGCAGGTCACCGACTCAGCCACCGCAACCGCTACTGGAACAGGAACTGACCAGGCTTGCCACCAGTTCACGGGCGCTGGACCTCGGTGCGCTTGCCGGCCTGTGGGAAACACTGCACCTGACGCTGACCGACACGGCAACCCAGGCGCGGCAGGAGCTGGCCGTGCAAATTGCACCGGGTGAACTGGCGCTGCAGGAAGTAACCAAGATCGGCACTGTGATGGCAGTCGCCGGTGATCGCGCTGTCGTCTACGATCGGGTGGCCAGTCATTATCGCGCGCTCACTGGCACAGACAGGCATTATCGCGGGCTGGCCACGGCCCCTGCCAGCAGCGGCAATATCGCTATTGCACCGTTCAAACCATTCGGTGTCATCGACCACGAGAACGCTGTGCTGGAGTCATTACGCGAGGCGGGCCCGGTCGGCGCGCTGATCATCGCGCTGGGTATTCTGGGCCTGACTGTGCTGGTACTACGCGCTCTGCTGATTCAGCGAATACTGACTAACGAAAAACTCGCCGGTGTGAACAGCGGCGAAATGCGCCTGCAACAGCAACTCGAGGTACATCGATCCGAAAACAGCGCCAGCCTGGCCGGCTGGCTCAGTACCTGTGTTCGCAGAGAGAGACGACGGACGCGCTGGGGGCACACTTTGTTAAGCGTCATCATCGGAGTGGCTCCGTTGCTGGGTCTGCTCGGTACAGTGACCGGGATGATCGTGACTTTTCATTCACTAAGGTTGTACGGCGGTGGTGATCCGGTACTCATGGCCGACGGCATCGGACAGGCACTGAGCACGACGTTACTCGGGCTGTCGGTTGCGATCCCACTGCTGATTGGACAACGCTGGTTACTCGGACGAGCGACCCGGCACATTCAGCATCTGAACGCCCGGGTACTGGCATTGATCGCAATGCGAGACACGTAATGAGTCGCAGCCGCTTCCTTCCGGCCTTTATCAGCGCGCTGGTCATAACCGCGGCGCTTTTCTGGCTAATGCAGGGCCTTATCAACACCGGCGATCGCGAACCACCGGCGGCGCCGATGGTCGCGACGCTGCAACGCATTCGGCCGGTCGAGGAACCGCCACCACCGCCACCACCGCTGCCTGTACAACAGACCGCGCCGCAGCGGGTCGCGCCGCGCCAGCAGTCTGCAGCACTGACCATCGCGCCAGTCGAATTTCCATCGCAGGCCGTCCAGCTTCCCGAATTGGATCTGCAGATAAACGTGTCCGGCCGGCTGCAATCCCAGGGTGTGCTGACCGGCGTAGCCGGTGGAAACGCGTTGGCGGCATTCGCCCAGGGCCAACAGGGTTTCGAAGGCGCAGACCTCGTGCCAATCAGCAGCGCCCGGCCGCGGTACCCGCGTTCGGCGGCTACGCGAAAAATTGAGGGCTGGGTCGAAGTTATTTTCGTTGTATCCGGAGAAGGCCGCGTGCGCAGCGTCCGTGTGCTCGATGCCAGTCCACGCGGAATTTTTGAGGATGCGGCGGTGCACGCGATGTCGCGCTGGCTCTATGCGCCCTACTACGTCAACGGCCAGCCTATCGCGCGCGAAGCAACTCAGCTGTTTCGATTCCGGCTGGACGAGATTCAGGAATTATATCTCTGGGATGACTAGGAAACTCACATCGATCGCGGTACTCGTGCTTCTCGTTTCGGCAGCAACTGCCCAGACCGCGCGTACATCGAGCGGCCGTGTCGATCAGGACGGTCCCTACCAATCCAAAGTGCGCTTGCTCGAAGAAAGTCAGCCACCGGAAGTCAGCGCCGAAGAACTACTACAGAGCTCACAACAAAATGCCTACGGTCGCGCGCTGATCATGCGGCAACTGGCCCAACGTGGCATCGCGACCGGCGACACCGGATCGGCAATCGACTACTACGAACAGGCCCTGGCGTTGGACAGTCTTTCGCCCCTGGCCGCCAGCCAGATGCAGGTCAACCTCGGTCAGCTCTATGCACTGGCAAACCGACATGCAGAAGCGGTCAGGCTATTGGAAGCCGCGCTGACAACCGCTGGCGACGAATCGTCGGCACCGGATCCGAACCTGCTCATGTCGCTGGCAACCAGCTATCTGCAACTCAACCGGCCCGGCGACGCTGCCCGTCACGCGGCGGCTGCAATCGGGCGCGCGGGCGCCACGGTTGCAACCGAATGGCTGCGTTTCGTCGTTGCTGCCTACTGGAAGGCGGGCGAGCCCGGTGCCGCCACAATGTGGCAATTGCGACTCCTGGACGAAACGCCAGACGAGACCGCCAGCTGGACCCAGCTCGCCGCACTCTACCGCGAGTCCGGTGACGATGCCCGCGCATTGGCGACTCTGGAAACAGCCGCACTGAGCGGGCTGCTGGTTGATGAATCAGACTGGCTGCGACTCATTCAAATGCATCTCGATTACGGCACACCGGCAATTGCAGCGCAATTGTTGAAACCACTGGTCGGGCAACGGCCCGACGCGCAACATTGGCAGTGGCTGGCACAAATTCTGTTGCGTTCGGGCGATGAAGTTGCGGCGCTCGGCGCAATGCAACACTGGGCGCAAGCCGATACAAATCCGGCTGCCTGGCTGGAGGTTGGCGAACTTGCCGCAATGCTGGGCGATCGCGACGATGCAATCGACGCCCTGCAACGTGCAGCAACAAACCGGGCCGATGGATCAGTGCGTGGCCGCGCGCTCCTGTTACTGGGACAGCTGGAAGTTGAACGCGGCAATACCCGGGCGGCACAACGGGCACTGACCGAAGCGAGTGAATACGGTGGCGTCTATCGCAGTGCAAGCGAGTGGCTGGAGTTTTTGCAGACCATGCGGTCCACGACAGAAAAGACAGAATCCGGCACCGGCCCGGATACAGCATTGACAAGTGCCGCGACTGCTGTCCCGACACCACAAACGCCACTCGCGATCAAAACGGTGCCGCGACAGCGTGTTTACACAGCCAACCGGGCGACCAGCGCAGCTGCGCTGACCGATACCGCGCTCGATCTGGTGCAACGACTGACGCGAGCCACCCGACGCGAACGACTGGAGTGGATGGGACCGCTGCACATCGTGGTCAACGGTGACATTAGCGACCCGTCACGCGCGGTAGATGTCAGTGTGGCGGCGCCCATACGCCGGGTCGCGCCGCCGCGCGGCGAGTTCAGTTCCGGCAGCCTCGACGTATTTCGCTGCGCCTGGCAACGCTACGAAGGGCCATGGGAAGGACTGGAGCAGGCCTGGCGCAGTCTCTATCAGCAGGCAGTGGCGGCCGGGCTACAGCCCACGCGGGAGGCG
>JAOTXR010000200.1 GCA_029862285.1 Gammaproteobacteria bacterium | reverse complement strand
ATACCCAGGGCCACCTTGCCGAACAACTGGATGAAGCGTCGGTAGGCATCGTAGGCGAAGCGCTCGTCGCCGGTCTGGCGGATCACACCCTCCAGAGTCGTGTCATTCAGGCCGAGGTTCAAGATCGTGTCCATCATGCCCGGCATCGACAGGGCGGATCCGGATCGGACCGAGACCAGCAACGGATCCGGACCTGTGCCAAAGGTCTTATTCGTCGCTGCTTCGAGTCTGCCAATCTGGTCCTGGATCGACGCCATCAGTGCCGAGGGCAGCTCGTTTCCCTCCAGATAGTCGAGACAGGCCTCGGTGGTAATCACAAATCCCGGTGGGACATTGAGGCCGATCTGTGTCATTTCGCACAGATTCGCGCCCTTTCCGCCGAGCAGCTTCTTGTCGTGGCCGTCGCCATCCACGAAAGAGTAGATATATCGCTTAGTCATGGTCATGCACCTGATCGAAATAGGGTTGTCGGATACTGCCAGGAATAATGCTCTCTTATCGGCCCCTGCCATGCCATCGAGGAAAACCCGTAGCATTCGTCGCCTTTATTGATGTGTGCACCCTGACCGGGACAAGACGGCGCAGAGAAATTACAGCCGCCAGCGGATCCTGATGCTTGCAAGGTTTCCGCGGCAACAGCAACCGCAGGACTCTCACTGACGAGGTCGTGGCAGCAAACCTGCCCGGGTTGACGGTAGTCCCGACCCGCTGGTCGCGGGCTGCGGCGCGACGGGCCTCGATGATGAGCTTCGGGTGGGGCTCAACGACGGAGCGGGCGGGTTCGCGCGGGGATCAGTTATGCACGGTTACTCGTAGTCAGGCACTTTCAACAACAACGGGCGCCCCGGATATTTGATAAAAAACTAAAGTGTCAGGCAGGAATTTTCTCGACTGAAAATCCGCGTGTCGGTGGTCGTTTCCGTGCTGTATAGGATGTGCGAATGCCGCGGGGCCATGGATGCCCGAGAGCGGCTGATGCGCGGGACGTGCGAATGTCGCGGAATACAGGGATGTGCGCGAGCGATCCCCTGGCCACCATCTTAGCTTTGTAATTCAAGGGCTTAACGAATTCAGCGCACCGGGTCGTTGCATGCTTGGTTTTTGTTCCAAATTGGCCCAATTATGATTCTGAATTCGGTTGCTCGAGGTAGATGCCTGGTGGCTCAGCTCAGAAATCGCCACTGCCAGAGAGGTTCGGGATGGGATGGGCCCACGATTTCTTCCGGCTCTGATACGCTGCCTCAATCCTCCTGGAATCTCGAGTATTCATGAGTCTTTTCTCTGAACTCAAACGTCGTAACGTATTCCGCGTCGCTATAGCGTACGTGCTCATCAGCTGGCTGGTTTTGCAGGTTGCCGACACACTGACGCCATTCCTTGAATTGCCACCCGTCGTGGGTAAAACCGCCTTTTGGATCCTGGTGCTGGGTTTCCTTCCGGTTTTGTTGTTTTCGTGGGCTTACGAGCTGACTCCCGAAGGGATCAAAAAGGAGTCCGAGGTGGATCGGACCGGTTCTATTCTGCCGGATACAGCCAAGAAACTCGATTTGATCACGCTCGTCGCAGTGGTTGGTTTGATCGCCTTGGTGGCACTGGATCGGTTATTCCCGAAGGAAATCGCTGATGATTCCCGGGTAACTGCCGCGACCGAGTCCGATGCAATTCCTGCGAGACTTGGTGACCAGTCCATTGCCGTACTGCCATTTGCCAATCGGAGCAATCTCGACGACGACATGTTCTTCACCGATGGTATCCATGATGACCTGCTGACGCAGTTGGCCAAGTTCAGAGATCTGAAAGTGATTTCGCGTACGTCCGTGATGGAATACCGTGGTACGGAAAAAAAGATTCCGGATATCGGCGGAGAACTTGGTGTTGCCAAGGTGCTGGAAGGCGGGGTGCAACGTGCCGGGCCGAAGGTTCGAATAAACGCGCAGTTGATCGATGCAGCCACCGACGAGCATCTTTGGGGCGAAACCTACGAACGCGAAATGACGATTGACAACCTGTTCGATATCCAATCGGAAATCACCCGTGAGATTGTTGCCGAAGTGAAGGGGCAACTATCGCCGGAAGAACAACAGGCACTGGCCAGCGCGCCGACTCAAAGCGTCGAAGCTTATGAAAACTTCATGCGGGCACGTTTGTTGCTTACCGGTTCCGGCTACAACGCCCGAAAATACAGGGCAGCGCAACCCTTTGTCGAGCAGGCCCTGCGTATCGATGAGGACTTTGCGCTGGCTCATTTATTGCTTTCAGAGATTCATGGTGCCATCTATTGGATTGGTGATGACGAGACACCCGAACGGCAGCAGGCGGCCAGCGCGTCCCTCGAGCGGGCAAGATTGTTACTCGACGCCAATTCGCCTGAACTGTTAGCCGCGCAAGGCGAGTATCTTTATCGCTTTGAACAGGATTACGCAGCCGCCCAGCGTGCACAGTTAAAAGCACACGCAGCAATGCCGGGGAACACCGAAATACTGAAACAAATTGGTCTCACGCAGCGGCGACTGGGATTGTGGGATGAGTCAGCAACCAGATTGCTGCAAGGCATGGAATTGAATCCGGCCGACGTGGATCTGGTATCCATAGCTGTCGATACGCTGGCAATGATGCAAAGGTGGCAACAGCTGCGCGAAGTCTTGCCCGCAGCCCGCCTGCGGTTCGCCGATAACACAGACCTGGCCATCGCTGAGGCGATGCTGCCGTTGTGGGCCGAAGGTAAAGTAAAAGTCGCGCGCGAACGTTATAACAGGGTTCCACCCAATTCCGGCCCCGAATACGTTTATGCGACGATGGAATTGCCTTTGTACGAGCGCAATTTTTCAGCTGCTGTTGAGGTCTGGGATCGGCCGGAGGTCATTGAGGTGTCATCAGCGACCGGCTGGACAGGCTACCGGGAACTGAATCTCGCGATTGCCTATCGGCATCTTGGTCAGAATGAAACGGCCGATGAGTTTCTGCGTGAGACCGTCCAGAGCCTGGCAGATATTAACCGGAACCGTCATATAGTGACGGTTGCAAGCGAACTGTCGACGCTGGCAATTGCGCTGGCATTACAGGGTGAGAGTAAACGAGCGATTGACACCGCCGAGGAAGCGGTCGAACTGCATTCGCTGGAAAATGACAAAGTCGACGGGACCAACCCAATGAAGTGGTTGAGCTATGTCCTTGGTCTGGCCGGTGAATACGACCGGTCGCTGGATTTGATTGCGCAACTGATCGATCAGCCGAATGGCTTTCGACGCTGGGAGTTGTATCTGCATCCACGCTGGGACTTTTTCCGCGATAACGAACGCTTTAACACCCTGATCCGTCCAGACAATATTGAATCGTAGCCGGAGCGATTACGACAACGCGGTTGTTTTCAGTCTCCGACCGGGCGGCGCGCTAGTACGTCATTATCCCGTACTCGTCTGGCTTCTTGAACTTGAGTACAAAGTCCGGGTTGCCGTAGTGGATGAAGTCGGCCCAATCCAGGCTCTTCGCCCTGCGACGCACCGCCTTGCGCCCATTTTGAACAGCGGTTCCGATCGATTCACCCCGAATCAGGGCACCATAGAACTCGTTCACAAACTTGGGTGCGGCGTCATCCGAGACCCACCAGTGCGTGCCGACATAGTTGGCAACACCGCCCCGCAGGAAGGCTTCGGCCAGACCGATGTTCCGATCCGTTGCGGTTGTCCCTTTCTGTCCAAGCCCGCCCACCCTGCCGGACTGACACGAGCTGAAGAAAACGAGCGACGGGAGGTGCGCCATCTCACGCAGGTCGTTGCCCGATAGAATGTACTTCGGCGTGATGCTGCAGTTACGACAGCCCTTCTCGTCATCGGGATAGTGCTTGTGCGCGCACAGGATCCCGGACCAGGCGGGGCCCCATTCTTTTTCGGGGAAGAAGCTGGTGTGCCCGGCGTAGTGCAACATATCGTATTTTCCCGATTCCAGTTCCTCCTTGATCTTCTCCTTGGTTGCCTGTTCCTGATTTAGTATCTCGAATTCAACTCCGGGCATTTGTCCTAGTATCTTTTCGATTCTCTTGCCTTCCTTGTCTGCGCCTTCGAGGTCCCCGGTCGGGTTGACTATCAACAAGACGTGCAGCGTATTGCGAAGCCGGCGTTCTTCGAGCCAGTTCGTCATCGGCATGTCATTTGTGAAGTACTGGCGGCTCATGCCGCCATCGGCAGCCGGAAACCACTCATCGATATGTAGCGTCTCCCAGGGGACGCGCGACATTGGCCCATCGTGGGTAACGATGACGCGTCGCTTTTTCGCCACCTGCTTTAGCACCGTGCTTATGTCGGCCGGCAGGAGCTTCTTGCCCATCCAGTCGCCATATTCCACCAACGCACCCTCGAAATCTGTGCTCTTCCTGCGCCAGTTTACGCCTCTTCTGGGCCCTGGAAGGTTGTTGTAAATAAAACCCATAGTGTCGGCTGCATTCGTGTCATTCACATAGCCGACAACCTTTTCGAAGTCTTTCTTACGAATTGACTTGTCCCTGAAAAGACCCGTTGCCTTGGTTTCCGTGGGGAGTACGGAGTAGCGAAGTGTGATCCATTCGTCGTTCTTGTCGCGCTCCTGGGTCGCCTGCAGGACGATAGGTCTCGGGCCGGTTTTGGTTTCCTCTTCATCGCGCGGCTTGGGCAGGGTGATCCGGTCCAGCGTTATATCGACAGCATCGCTGGCCATCTCGTAGCGCCGAGCCAGGGCTTCCTCGATTTCGTCGCAGCGATTGGAGCTTGTGTCGCAAATCGTGATCGCGCGCAGGGGGTTACGCAGGTGATTGCGCTCCAGCGAGTTCCGCACGCCGTGGAAGAACCCCAACAGGACGCTGTTCACGACCGCATCGAGGGCCTTTCTTTGTCCTGCAGCAGTTTTTTCTTCCGATGTGATTCGCTTCGCCCCGAACAGGACCATCGCGACGTCGTCCACCTTCGCACGCACCAGCGTGCGCGCCACATTCTCAGCAACCGTGTGCAAAACCGCAGTCGTGAATTTTGAGAA
>JAOTXR010000199.1 GCA_029862285.1 Gammaproteobacteria bacterium | reverse complement strand
TGTCGGCATAATAACGTAGCAAATCCGGCACATCTTCACTGTATTCCCGCAATGGCGGAATACGGATGCGAATAACGTTGAGATGTGCAAGCAAGTCGCGTCGTAGTTTTTCGCGTTGCGTACTGCGTTCGACACTGGGACTGGCGGAACTGACCAGACGCACATCCAGCGGTAGTTCCTCGCTACCACCGTACCGGCGGAAAGCGCCTGTTTCCAGAACACCGAGTAATAATGTCTGCGCATGAGCGGGTAAATCTTCGATCTCGTTTATGAAGAGAGTTCCACCCAACGCCCGTTCCAGATAGCCTGGCGTCACGTCGTTGTCTTTGTCACCTTCGCTGCCAAAGAGCAACTCCTCAGCATTGCCGTCCGTGATGGAACCGGCAACCAGCGTAACCATGCGTTGGCTCGAGCGTGGACTCAGCGTATGCATGAACCGTGCAAAAGCCTCGCGACCTGTGCCCGCTTCGCCAATCAACAATACGTTGCTGTCGTGACCCGCCACACGCTTGATCTGCTCGCGCAAATCCTGCATCACCTGACTCTTACCCAGCGGCGCGACCATCTTCGGCACGATCCGTCGGCCAACGGTTTGACGTTTGCGGGTCAAGGCTCTTTCGACCGTCTTCAGCAACTTGGCCAACGACACCGGTTTTTCAATGAAGTCGAATGCGCCCAGCCGGGTCGCCTCAACGGCAGTTTCGACTGTGCCGTGTCCTGACATCATGACAACATCCGGTGGATTGCCGGCCTCGGCCCACTCGCGTAACAAAGTTATGCCGTCGGTATCCGGCATCCAGATATCCAGCAACACCAAATCAGGCTCGCGACTGTTACGCTGATCGCGTGCCTGCGTCGCATCGGCTGCGATGCTAACGCTATATCCCTCTTCCGCGAGGATCTCTTTAAGCAGTTCGCGAATATCTGCTTCGTCATCGACGACCAGGATATGTGCAGCACTCATGCGATGCCTCCCCCGGATACAAATGGGGTGGTCCGGCCGTGCGCCAGCAACGTTCGCCCTTCTTCGTCCACTGGCAAGACGACGCGAACCCGGGCACCACCCCTATCACTGTTCTCCGCAGTGATCCGGCCACCGTGTTCCTCGACGAGTTTCTTTACGATCGCAAGTCCCAGGCCCGTACCCTTGGACTTGCTGGTAACGTACGGCTCGAATACTTGCTCGGCGGAAATGGAAAAACCGGGACCGTCATCTTCGACGACAATTTCGACCAGCTCGATGCTGCCTTCGCGTTGGCGATGAGTGCTAACGACCACCTTGCCGCCGTCCGGTAACGCCTCGCCAGCGTTGCGTAACAGGTTGTGCAGCATTTGCCGCATACGTCCGGCATCAGCTTCGACAGTCGAAATTAACGGGTCTACCTCGACGGACAGTTCCATTCCCATCTCGCGCGTCCGGTACAGGTCGGCGACCTCGGTGACGATTCGATTCAAGTCGATTCGAGTAATATCGAGCGTCGGCGCACGGGCATATTCGCTAAAGGCATCGACCATCGCTTTCATCGCCTCGACCTGCTGGACGATTGTGTGGGTTGCCCGGTCCAGTACCTTTGCATCGGTTTCGTTCATTTTATCCAGGTACCGCCGTCGCATGCGTTCGGCCGAGAGTTGAATAGGGGTCAACGGGTTTTTGATTTCGTGCGCCAGTCGACGTGCAACTTCGCCCCATGCTGCATCGCGCTGCGCTTGCAGCAGCTCGGTAACATCGTCGAACACAACCACGTAGCCGGCCGGAATATCATCGTCGCCAGGCAGCGCCGTGCACGCCGTATTCAAAACGGTTCGCCCGGCATCGCCTCGCAGCACTACTTCATCGCGCCAGTTCCGGTCGCCTTCGTCTATGCGCTGCTGTACCACCGCGGCAAATTGATCCAGCAATTGCGCATTGAGACCGGTCATGGCCAATGGTGCGCCAATGCGTGATTGCAGGTTGGCACCAAGAATTGCGCCGGCGGCACGATTTGTGACTCTCAATGTGAAATCGGGCTCAAGGGCGATAACACCACTGGATAAGCCGGCCAGAACAGCGGCGAGATTGGCGCGCTCGTTTTCAACAGCTTGCTGACTACGGCGCGCCGATTCGCGTGCGTCTGCCAACCGCCGTGTCATATCGTTAAAGGAATTAACCAGGAAACCGATCTCGTCGCGGGTTTTGGTTGGCAGACGGGTATCGAAATCGCCTTCCGCAACGGCACGCGTACCTGCCACCAATGACTGAATCGGGGCCACCAGGCGGCGCGACCAAAGAAATGCGCCCCAAACAGCGGTGAGCAGGGAAACCAGCAAAACCAGTGTCAGGGTCAGAGCCAGGCTGTATTTGAGTGGCTTGCGCAAATATGAAGCCTCGCCGTATCGCGTATAGGCCTGCTGTACCGACTCTGCCAGCCCGCTCAGGCGGCCGGTAACCGGGTAGAGGCCCTGCAACAGCCGGTCTTCGTCGGTTGCATTGACCCGTGGAATGGAAACAGCGGTCCGCACAACGAAACCACCGCTCCTGACCGGGTCGAGGCCCACGAAGGAATGTCCCTGGCGCAACTGCAGCTGTACGTCATCGCCGGGCAACGATGGCAAAGTAATCGACGGGCCCTCTGAGCTTGTTGCAATAATCCGGCTGTTCTGACCGATGACCGTTAGTTCGCTGGCGCCACTGCTGCGTCGCAGATCGCTCAGCGTTGCGAACAGGTGTGGCTCGTCATGCCCGGCCAACGCTGCCACCATTTGCTGGGTTTCGGCGAGGTAATCATTCATGCGTAAATCGAGTGCGCTACGACTCAGTCGCAACGCATCATCCAGCCCGCTTTCGATCTGCACATCGAAATAGCTGTCGATACCGCGCTGCAGAAACTGCAGCGAAAAATAATAGACAACCACCACAGGCAATACGGCTAGCACTACAAACATGGCAACCATGCGAGCCTTGAGCCGGGCCCCCGGCAAATGCCGGCGATATTCCCGCGCCAACCGGACCATGTTGCCGACGACCAGGACCAGCAACACGATCACGCCGGCGACATTCATTATTAGTATGGTTTCGTGCAGCCGGTTGAAACTGCTGGCGTCACCGGTGCTTCGGATCAGCAGGGCCAACGAAACAAACAGCAACAGAACGCCGGCAATACTCAATGCGGTGAAGACAGCGCGCATCATCGCGGCAACCTCCAGCGATACCAGTCGCTGGTCAGACGCCAATCGCCGAAAAATACATCCAGCACCCGTAGTGGTCCCGGAAACGATCGAATATCCAGCACTGACCTAATACGAAAAACATAGTCGCGTTTTGGATTGAGTAATGCCCGGTCAATCACCGGCAATTCACGTATGTCGCCGAGATACAACAGCGCCGCAGCCAGCGTAAGAAAAGTCTGCTGCTCACCACTGTTCAGATTTAGAACGACATAGCGCTCGCTGAGTGCGTGGTAACGTAACTCGTACAACTGCAGCAAATCCGCAATGCTCTTGTCCGGTCGCCACCGTTGCACCCGGCGCACATCGATACGCAACTCAAAAGTAAGTGAAACACCACGCGCCAGGGCTTCCAGGGCAATATCGTTGAGTTCGTAATCAATCGTTGCGTTGAGATAGTAGACACCATCCACTTCGTCGGCAGAGGCAGCCTGGATAACAAAGTCGCCTTTCTTGGCCGCTTGCGCTGATACGGGGCACAAGCTCAGTAACGCGACGAGGACTGCGATTATCGTCCCACTGTGCTGTCCCGGCATTTTCGCCAGCATGCTCATCTATTGAGGTGTCCGCGCCATATCAGTTGCTTCGAGGCAAGAATAATAGAACCCGTCCATCCCTGCCTCTCCGGTCAGAATCTGCCGTCCCGGGCCACTGTTTCGACCCCATTGGGCCTCCAGGGCGCGGGCGCCGGCGGTGGCGTCCTCCGCCAGAAAAGTCTCGACTACCCCGGCGTTTTCAGCCTTGAGTGTCGAACAGGTCGAATACAACAGACGCCCACCCGGTGCGAGCAGTGGCCAGACCGCTCGCAACATTGCGAGCTGTTGCGCCGCCAGTGTTACCACATCATCCGCCCGCCGCAACAACTTGATATCGGGATGCCGGCGGACAACGCCGGTTGCGGAACAGGGTACATCCAGCAAAATGCGATCGTAGCGTGTGCCATCCCACCACGTGGCCGGATCGGCCGCGTCACCGTGAACGATCCGCGCACTGAGATCCAGGCGTTGCAGGTTTTCTTCGATGCGCTCGAGTCTTGCGGCATCGCGGTCCACGCAGGTGAGCGAGATATCTGCACTTTCGAGCATATGACAGGCCTTGCCGCCCGGTGCGGCACACGCGTCGAGCACACGCATTCCCGCCTGCAAGGTCATCAGCGGAGTCGCCAGTTGCGCACCAGCATCCTGCACCGACACCAGACCTTCTTCAAAACCGGGCAATCGGTGCACGGGGACGGGCGATGCCGGACACACCGCGCTGTCAACAAAGGGAATACCTTGTACGTCCATGCCAGTTTGCTCGTTGAGTAACGCCGACCACGATGCAGTTGTGCCGCGACGCCGATTCACCCGCAACCACATTGGCGCCCGTTCATTACCCGCTGCCAAGAGTGACTCGAAGTCGTCCGGCCAATCTGCAGCAAATGCATCGATCATCCACTTGGGATAGGCATACAGACTTACCGGACTGGATGCCAACTGACGCTCGCAACTGTCGGTTTCGCGTTGATAACGTCGCAACACCGCGTTGACCAGGCCAGCGGCACGCGCTCGGCCCAGTTTGCGCACAGTATTGACGCTTTCGGAAATCGCTGCATGTGGTGGCACACGTGTATGCCGAAGTTGATACAGGCCGCATAACAGCACTGAACGGACCGCAACATCCTTTACCGGTCGATCGGCCAGCATTTCCAGCAAGGCTGCCAGCTGAAAATACCAGCGCGCGGTACCCGAACTGAGCTCACGGGCAAGAGCACGATCGCGCTCATCGGCAATACCGGCCTGCAATGACGGTAACACCGCAT
>JAOTXR010000198.1 GCA_029862285.1 Gammaproteobacteria bacterium | reverse complement strand
GGTCCGAGATGCTGGAAACACTATTGTCGGAATATGCCGACGCGACCGCAATTTTGGAAGCAGGCAGGTCGCAGCTGGCCCGTTGCGGAGTTCCCCAACAAACAATCGATGAACTGCTAAGCCCCGACGAGAAGCAGATCGATACGGACATAGCGTGGCTGGAGCAACCCGGACATCATCTCGTAAGTCGCACCTCGCCTGACTATCCCCTACTACTGGCCGCGACACCCGGGGCGCCGGCAGCACTCTATGTCGACGGCGATCCCGAACTACTGCAAGTTCCACAGCTGGCAATTGTCGGCAGCCGCACCCCGACCCAGACCGGTCTCGACAACGCCCGTTCGTTTGCGGCGCATCTGACGAAATGTGGGTTGACCATCACCAGTGGGCTGGCCGCGGGTATCGATTCCAGCGCTCACGACGGGGCACTGGCAGGCGGTGGCTTTACAATCGCCGTGTGCGGCACCGGCCTCGATCAGGTCTATCCCGCAGATCGTGCCGTGCTGGCGGAAAAGATACGACAACACGGTGCGCTGGTCAGTGAATTTCCACCCGGTACGCCCCCGCGGCGGGCAAATTTTCCGCAGAGGAACCGCATAATCGCCGGGTTATCTCTGGGGACCCTCGTTGTGGAAGCCGCCCACCGCAGCGGTTCGCTGATCACAGCGCACCGCACTATCGAGTACGGTCGAGAAGTATTCGCAATCCCCGGTTCCATTCACAATCCACTCGCCCGCGGCTGTCACAGATTGATTCGCGAAGGCGCCAAGCTGGTTGAATCCGCTAAGGATATTCTCGACGAACTCGCGCCGGTCTATCAGGCAGCGATCGGGCCCGGTGGCGATACCCCTGAGCCGGAAGCAGCCGCGGTGGCGCTTGACCCGGAGTACGGCAAGTTATTGGAATGCATCGGATATGAGCCGACACAAATCGATACGTTGGTGGATCGCAGCGGTTTGACGGCGAATGCTGTTTCATCCATGCTGCTGATCCTGGAACTCCGGGGTTATATTAGTCAGACCGCCGGAGGCGGCTTCTCCAGAACGAGCAAGAGACAACCCGAATGAAAGAAAGCGTGCTCGACGTACTGATGTATCTGTTCGAAGCATTCGCCGATGCCGATACCGAACCCGAACCGGACCGTCATGTTCTCCGGGGCGAGCTGCTGCGCGCCGGATTCGAGGAACCCAATGTCGAGCGGGCTTTTAAATGGCTCGACGAACTCAATGAGAATGACAGCCCGCACACTCGCACGCCAACTGCCGATGCTTTGCGGGTCTTCTCCGATTCCGAATCATCCCGCCTGGGCGTGGATGCCGTGGGCTATCTCATGCACCTGCAGCACATAGGAATCCTGTCGGCACCGCAGCTGGAAGTGGTCCTGGACCGCCTGATGGCGTTGGGTGACACTGATATCGATATGGAGCAGATCAAGTGGATCGTGCTGATAGTGCTTTACAGCCAGTCGGATCAGCATGAAGAATATGCGCGTATGGAGAATCTGGTATTCGAGGACAATCCCACCGAACTGCATTGAGCCTGCAGAAAAGCCACGGCGTCGCTGTGGCACCGAACCTCGACACATTTATTAATGAGTAAGAATCTCGTCATCGTGGAATCGCCGGCTAAGGCGAAGACTATCGAAAAGTACCTGGGATCTGATTTCTCGGTGCTGGCGTCCTATGGCCACGTTCGCGACCTCATTCCAAAGGAGGGCGCGGTCGATCCCGCTAATAACTTCGCCATGAAGTACGACGTGATTGACAAGAACAGCAAGCATGTTGACGCGATATCCCGGGCCCTGAAGAAGGCCGATGCGCTGTACCTGGCAACTGACCCCGATCGTGAAGGCGAGGCGATCTCCTGGCATCTGACAGAACTGCTGCGAGAGCGCAAGGCACTCAACGGCAAGCCAGTCTATCGCGTGGTGTTCTACGAGATCACCAAGAATGCCGTGCGCGATGCTATCGCCAATCCGAAGGAACTGTCCGATGACCTGGTAAACGCCCAGCAGGCGCGCCGCGCACTCGACTACCTGGTCGGTTTTAATCTTTCGCCATTGTTGTGGAAGAAAATTCGCCGTGGCCTGTCAGCCGGTCGGGTCCAGAGCCCGGCACTGCGCCTGATTGTCGAACGCGAAATGGAAATCGAAAAGTTCAAGCCACGCGAGTATTGGACAGTCGATGCCCGGACTGAAAAGGACAAGATCGAATTCAACGCCCGTCTGGCGGAATTCGATGGCGAAAAGCTTGAGCAGTTCACGATCGGCGACGAAGATCATGCCAGACGCGTCGAGAGTACGCTCAATTCAGAGGCGAAAGGGCAACTGCTTGTTGCCAAGATCACCAAGAAACAACGTCGTCGGAATCCGACCGCGCCCTTTACTACCTCGACGATGCAACAGGAAGCCTCACGCAAACTTGGATTCGGCGCTCAACGCACCATGCGCACGGCACAAAAACTTTATGAAGGCGTCGATACCGGATCCGGTCCGGTCGGTCTGATCAGCTACATGCGTACCGACTCGGTGACGCTGGCTGCAGACGCAATCGAAGAAATACGTAGCGTCATTGTCGAGCGCTATGGCAAAGACAAGCTGCCAGACGAGCCGCGCACCTATAAAACCAAGGCAAAGAACGCCCAGGAAGCGCATGAGGCGATCCGTCCCACATCGGTCGAACGCACGCCGGAATCGCTCAAGGACGTACTGGATAAGGACCAGCTGAGATTGTACGACCTCATCTGGAAACGCACGATGGCCTGCCAGATGACCAGTGCGATTTTCGATACTGTTGCGGCGGACCTCTTGGCGGGGTCGGATGGCCCCAAACGCCACCGTTTCAGAGCCAATGGGTCGGTGCTCGTTGAGCCGGGTTTCATGAGCGTTTATCAGGAAGGCCAGGACGACAAACCCGCTGATGACAAAGACCGGATCCTGCCGCCGATGCAAGAAGGCGACAAAGTTACGCTCAAGGTGGTCCTGCCCGAACAACACTTCACGGAGCCACCGCCACGCTTCACCGAAGCCAGCCTGGTCAAGGCGCTCGAGGAATACGGCATCGGCCGTCCGTCCACCTATGCCAGCATCATCTCGACTCTGGTCAACCGGGAATACGTCGAGTTGGATCGCAAACGGTTTACGCCAACCGACATCGGTCGCGTAGTCAATAATTTTCTCACCAGTTTTTTCACCCAGTACGTCGATTACGACTTCACCGCAAAACTGGAGGACGAACTCGATGCTGTCTCACGCGGTGAAGAAAACTGGCTGCCCGTGCTGGAACGCTTCTGGGGACCGTTCTCTGTTTTGGTCACGGAAACCGAAACCAACGTCACCCGGGATCAGGCGGTAAATGCCCGCGAACTGGGCACCGATCCAAAATCCGGCAAGCCGATGTCGGTACGCATGGGGCGTTATGGGCCCTTCGTGCAGATCGGCACACGTGATGACGAAGATAAACCGAAATTCGCCGGTCTGCGACCCGGCCAACGGATGGATTCGATCACCTACGAAGAGGCGCTGGATCTATTCAAGTTGCCACGCAAACTGGGCGAAACCGCCGATGGCGATGCGGTGTCTGCTTCGATCGGCCGTTACGGGCCCTATGTGCGCTACGGCGACAAGTTTGTCTCGATACGCGGCGAAGACGATCCCTACACAATCCAACTCGATCGCGCGCTGGTGCTGATCGAGGAAAAGAAAATTGAAGACGCCAACAAGCTCATCAAGGATTTCCCCGACGAAGGCATCCAGATACTGCGTGGCCGCTATGGCCCATACATCACCAACAAAGAGAAGAACGCACGTGTGCCCAAGGACCGGGAACCCGAGAGCCTGAGCCTGGCCGAATGTCAGGAGCTGCTGGAAAAAGCACCGGTTCGTGGCAGAAAGAAGAAGAAGAAGAAAAAGAAAAAGACAAAAGCAGAAACAACTCCCGAACTGAAGCAGGCGGCAAAAAAAGTCGCACGCAAGAAACCTGCGACCAAAAAGAAGAAAAAGAAAAAAGCCAAAAAGAAAAAAGCATCCAGGAAGAAGACAAAGAAAAGGACGGCGGTCAAGAAAGTCAGCAAAACCGACGACGGCTGACACACCGCGGATCGGCACTGATCCATGCCCAGCGATTTTTTGATCCGACGCGCTGCTGCTGTCGTTAATGACGGCGGGATAATCGCTTATCCAACCGAGGGTGTGTACGGCCTGGGCTGCGATCCGGACGACCCGGACGCAGTCGCGCGATTACTGGAAATCAAGCAGCGGTCGCCCGACCAGGGCCTTATAGTAATTGCTGCCAGAATCGACCAGCTGGAGGATTATTTTGCGCCGCTGTCCAAAGCCTCGCGCCGCAAACTCGACCAGGCCTGGCCGGGACCACAAACCTGGCTGGTGCCCGCGGCAGATCACGCGCCCGATTGGCTTACCGGCCGGCATACAAGCATCGCGGCGCGCGTGACAGCGCATCCTGTGGCCAGTGCGCTCTGCATCCAATGTGGCCACGCGCTGGTGTCGACCAGTGCCAATGCCAGCGGGCGTCCACCGGCGCGCGACATGCGGTCGGTAAGGCGTATGCTGGGAGACGAAGTCGACTATATACTCGGCGGCCCGGTTGGCAGGCTCGGCAAAGCGACGCCGGTCCATGATCTGCTGACCGGTAAAGTACTGAGACCCTAGCAATGACTCTGACTTCAGAAAACATACAAGCAGTCGAAACCTGGTTGTGCGACCTGCACGACGACATCACCTCAAACCTGGAACAGCTGGACGGCGCGGGTCGTTTCCAATGCGATAGCTGGAAGCGTGCTGCTGGCGGTGGTGGCGAAAGTCGGGTATTGACCGACGGCGCATTGTTCGAAAAGGCGGGCATCAATTACTCGCGGGTAGCCGGTGATTCACTACCGGCATCGGCAACGGCGCAACGACCGGTGCTTGCGGGACGCAGCTTCCAGGCGATGGGGGTTTCGCTGGTTTTGCACCCGCATAATCCGTATATACCAACATCTCATGCCAACGTGCG
>JAOTXR010000197.1 GCA_029862285.1 Gammaproteobacteria bacterium | reverse complement strand
TCGAACGGCTGCCCGACGACCCGATCCTGGGCATGATGGCAAAATTTCGCGAAGATCCGTCGCCGCTGAAAGTCGATCTGGCCGCGGGGGTCTACCAGGACGAGCAGGGCAACACACCGGTGTTGCGTGCTGTCACAGCGGCAGAGCAGCGTGTTCACGATATGCAAAAGACCAAGACCTATGAAGGCCTGGTCGGAAACCCCTCATTCAACGCGGCGATGCAGGATCTTGTTTTTGGGGAACGCAACACGGCGATTGCCGACAAGCGGGTGGTAACTGTGCAAACGACCGGTGGTTCCGGTGGCTTGCATATTGTCGCCGAAATACTGCGACGTGCGAATAACAAACCGGTGGTGTGGCTAAGCGGCCCGACCTGGCCCAATCATCGTCCGTTGATCCAGGGCGGTGGGCTGGAGTTCAAAATCTATCCGTATTACGACACCGAGCGACACAGGATCGATTTCGACGGCATGCTGACGACGCTGGCCGCAGCCCAAGCCGGTGACGTCGTACTGCTGCATGGCTGTTGTCACAATCCTACCGGCGCGGATTTGTCTCACGAGCAGTGGGACAGCCTGGTCGATGTGCTCGAGCGTAGAGAACTGGTGCCATGGACGGATATGGCCTATCAGGGCCTGGCCGACAGCGTGGATGCGGATGCCTATGGTGTTCGATTGTGCGCAGAAAGATTGCCCGAGAGTATTGCTGTGACATCCTGTTCCAAGAACTTCGGTGTTTACCGGGATCGCGTCGGCAGCGCCAGCATAGTTGCACCGGACGAGACAACCGCAGCAGCCTGTGCCAGCCACCTGGCAAACGTCACACGCACAGTGTATTCGATGCCCCCCGCGCATGGTGCTGCCGTAATTGACACCATATTGCGCGACACTGAACTCAAATCGGCATGGCTCGCCGAGCTGGGCGAAATGCGCGACAGGATCAATAATTTACGTCGCAATCTGGCAGAGTCACTTGCGAACAAAACGGGGACCGGGCGGTTTGCTTTCATTGCCCGGCAGACCGGCATGTTTTCGCTGCTGGGTCTCAGCACAGAACAGGTCAACCGCTTACGCGAGGAGTTCCATGTTTACATGGTGTCTTCCAGCCGTGCGAATATTGCCGGTGTGAGACGGACCAACCTGGATTACCTGTCAGATGCAATCGTGGCCGTGCTCTAGCGTCTGGATATGCTCGACAATTATCAGCTCGACGATCGTTATTTGCGCCAGAGTGGCCGGGTCCTGCTGACCGGTACCCAGGCGCTGGTGCGCCTGCCCATGATGCAGCGCGCACTGGACCGCAAGGCGGGACTCAATACCGCCGGCTTTGTCAGCGGTTACCGCGGGTCGCCACTGGGCTCATACGATCTCGAGTTGTGGCGGGCACAGAAGTTACTTGCGGATTACGACATCGAGTTTCTGCCCGCCGTTAACGAAGATCTTGCCGCGACGGCGGTGCTTGGTTCGCAACAGGTTGAGACCGACCCCCACCGGCAGGTCGACGGTGTTTTTAGCATCTGGTACGGCAAGGGTCCCGGGGTTGACCGTTCCGGCGACGCGTTGAAGCACGGTAACGCTTACGGCAGCTCACCACATGGTGGCGTGCTGGTTGTCGCCGGCGATGACCATGGCGCCGTTTCTTCATCGATGCCGCATCAATCCGATGTCGCGTTCCTTACTTTTTTCATGCCGCATCTCAATCCGGCCAATGTCGAGGAATACCTGAGTTTTGGTTTATATGGATTCGCGTTGTCGAGATTTTCCGGTTGTTGGGTGGGCTTCAAGGCAATTTCGGAAACCGTGGAGTCGGCGATGTCGGTGCAGTTGCCGGAGTCTCCTGAGTTTGTCATTCCGGAAGACTACCAGCCACCGGCGGATGGCCTGCATTACCGTTGGCCGGATCTGCCAGGGCCACAGATAGAAGAGCGTCTCGAAGCAAAGAAAGAAGCCGCGCTGGCGTTTTCCCGGGCGAATCCCATAGATCACCGCGTATTTAATGTGCCAAATGCGCGTTACGGAATCGTCACAACCGGCAAGGGCCACCTGGATCTGATGGAGGCGTTGCGTTTGCTGGACATCGACCGTTCGGAGGCACGTCGCATCGGTCTGGATATCTATAAGATCGGTATGGTCTGGCCACTAGAGCACAGGTCAGCGCTCGATTTTGTACGTGAGCAGGAAGAAGTTCTCGTCGTCGAGGAGAAACGCGGCATTATCGAGAGCTGGTTTAAAGAGGCGTTTTACGATCATCCAGGGCATAAGCCACAGCGAATGGTCGGCAAGCAAGACGAGTTAGGCAAAAAACTGATTCCCTGGGTCGGCGAACTCTCCCCGCTGAGTCTGGCGCCTATCGTGGCCAGGCGCCTCGATAAAGTGCTGCCCGGGTTGAACCTGGTTGAGCGGGCGGATGCCCTGACCCGGACGCCGATCGAGATTATCAAGATCAAAGGCGCCAACAGAATGCCGTATTTCTGTTCCGGGTGTCCGCATAACACCTCGACCAAGGTGCCCGAGGGATCCCAGGCGCTGGCCGGTATCGGTTGCCATTTTATGGCGAGCTGGATGGATCGTGATACCGAATCACTGATACAAATGGGCGGCGAGGGCGTTAACTGGGTTGCCAAGTCCATGTTTAACGGTGGCCGGCACATCTTTCAGAACCTCGGCGAGGGTACGCTTTACCATTCCGGCTCTCTGGCTATCCGCCAGGCAGTCGCCGCCAACACCAACATCACGTTCAAAATTCTGTACAACGATGCCGTGGCCATGACCGGTGGCCAGCCCATCGATGGGCCGATTAGCGTGCAGTCGATTGCCCAGTCGATTCGCGCCGAGGGTGTCGAACGCATCGCGCTGTTGTCCGACGATCCGGATAAGTTTGATGCCGGGGATTTTCCGCCAGGCGCGAGTATCGATCACCGCCGTGAGCTTGATCGCGTGCAACGCGAGTTGCGTGAGATAGACGGTGTCACCGTGCTTATTTACGAACAAGCCTGCGCGACCGAGAAACGTCGCAAACGCAAACGCGGGTTACTACCGGAAGTTGACCGTCATGTGGTGATAAACGATCTGGTTTGCGAGGGTTGTGGTGATTGTTCGGTCGAGTCCAATTGCCTCTCGGTAGTGCCGAGAGAAACACCGTTTGGACGTAAACGGCAGATCGACCAGAACACCTGCAACAAGGACTTTTCTTGTGTCAATGGATTCTGCCCCAGCTTCGTCACCATCGAAGGCGGCCGGCGGCGTAAACCGGCGCCGGCCGATCATGATATCTCCACGCGCGTCGTCAGCTTGCCGCTGCCGCAACTGCCGGCACTGCACGAGCCTTATGACTTGCTGGTAACCGGGGTTGGCGGTACCGGCGTGATTACTGTCGGCGCGGTGATTGCAATGGCTGCGCACCTGGAGGGAAAAGGAGCCAGCGTCCTGGATTTCATGGGCTTTGCGCAAAAGTTTGGCACCGTGCTCAGTTTCATACGCATGGCAGACGAACCTGCAAAGCTCAACCAGGTTCGCATCGTACGTGGGCGTGCGGATGCACTGGTGGGCTGTGATCTGGTGGTCAGTTCTTCGCCGCGCGCATCTGCTGTCTATTCGAAAACAACGACGCGCGCGGTGCTGAACACCGCAGAAATGGCGACTGCAGATTTTGTGCTCGATCGCGATGCCTCCCTGCGTGCCGATCAGCGTGTGGAGGCCGTAAACGATTCGGTCAAGGAGCTATCGACTGTGCCGGCAAACCGATTGGCTGCAAAGTTGCTGGGTGACACGATCTACGCCAACGTTTTGATGCTCGGCATGGCGTGGCAGAAGGGCCTGGTGCCGGTTTCACTGGAGGCAATTCTGCAGGCTATTAAACTGAACGGTGTGCAGGTCGAAAACAACCGGCTGGCATTCGGCTGGGGCCGCATTGTGGCGGATGATCCAGCTTTCGTTAATGGCCTGATCCCCCCGGCCCGATCTTATGGCCACGAGTTTCTTGATGAGCTCATTCATCAGCGTAAGGAGTTTTTGACCGGCTATCAGGACGAGCGACTGGCAAAACGATATGAATCGCTGGTGAAGCGCGTACAGCAGGCCGAAAAAGACATCGGCAACGGCACCGACGAGCTCAGCAAGGCTGTTGCACGCAGTTACTTCAAGCTACTGGCGTACAAAGACGAATATGAGGTTGGACGCTTGCATACACAGACCGGCTTCAGCGATCGAATTGCGACGCAATTCGAGGGTGATTACAAGCTCAACTATCATATGGCACCGCCGCTGCTCAGTGCCGGTCTCGATGCACGAGGGCGCCCGCGCAAACGTTCTTTTGGCCCCTGGCTGACCGGTGGTCTGCGCTTGCTCGCCCGGATGAAATGGCTACGCGGCACGCCAATGGACCCGTTCGGTTACAGCAGTGAACGCAGGATGGAGCGTGAACTGATTTCCGAATACGAAGTTCTGGTTGATCGTTTGCTCAGTGGATTGAGTGTGGCCCGGTTGCAGGCAGCGACTGCCATAGCCACCATGCCAATGGAAATACGTGGTTACGGCCCGGTCAAGATCGATGCCGCCGCACGCGTGCGTGCTGAGATATCCGCGATGATCAAGCAGTATGAACAGCCCCTGTCGGAAAAAGAGCAGAGGCCAATGACGAGTCAGGTGGGCTGATGACCGTGCAAACGAAAGTTGTTGAATACGATTTTGACGGCAACACGATGGAAGGCTACCTGGCTCTGGATTCCGGTCACGGTGCCAGTTTGCCCGTGGTTATTATTGCGCATGCATGGGCCGGGCAAGGCGAAGCGGAACGAGGCAAGGCCGTGGCGCTCGCTGAACTCGGTTATGCCGGTTTTGCCGCAGATCTTTATGGCAAGGGTCGCAGGGGCAGTAACGCAGAAGAAAACCAGGCGTTGATGACACCGCTCCTCGAGAACCGGCAACAAATCGTACGCGGAATGAATGCGGCATTGGCGGCGGCGCGAAGCGTGACCGGGGCCGACAAGAAGCGCGCGGCGGCGATTGGATTTTGTTTCGGCGGATTGTGTGTATTGGATTTGGCGCGCA
>JAOTXR010000195.1 GCA_029862285.1 Gammaproteobacteria bacterium | reverse complement strand
CTGACCCTGCGGGTTCACGGTCTGCGAGTACAGTCCTTGTAAGTCTGAATCCGCATGGAGCGGAAAGACAATCTGATCGGTGCCGACGAGGTCCAGGTAGACCGCATCGCCAGTCAATGGAAGAGAATGATATGCCAGATCGCCGATACCAAAATCGCTTGCTGACACGGTGTGGCTTAGCAGGAGTAATGCCAAGCCCATTACGCACTTGGTTTTCATAATTTTGCCCCCTTGCAACCGTTGGCACTCCTAAGCGTAGTCGTTGTTTTTCGCTCCCGCAAGGGTGCCCGCAACAAAAAAACGACCCTTCGAGCCCTTTTTATAGCGCATCCGGAGGAATCGGCCGAATGGCGTTTCAGCCAAAATCAAGGGCCAGAAACTGTCTCTTCCTGCAGGGATGACAATTGCCCAATCTCGGCGTCCTCTACAGCGACGACTATTTCCAGAAAGTCCCTGTACCCCGAGAGCGAACTCAAATTGGGATGTTTCTTGAGAATCCAGGATTCACCGATCAGCAATCCCTGGTCGAACGCATTCTGCAAAACCTCGATCGCTTTCTGATCTTCTCTCAACAAAGCATACGCCTGTGCGTCCGCCCAACGATGTCCCCAAGTGCCTGCGCGAGGCGCCGAATCGAGGTAATCGAGCGCTGCCAAAACCACCTCCCGCGCAAGAGCATTCTCGCCTGTCGATCCGAGAAACCGCCCCAAATCCAATGCCGAGTACACATTGGTACCGGTTATATGAATGTTCTCTTCGTCGTAGATGCGATCCGCCAGGCTATCGAAATAGTGTTGTGCTGCCACTGCATCCATTGATTTGACCCGCCGCGACTGCAGAATGGAGAGGACTCCCGCGAGAGTACCCCAGGCAGTGATCGATCCTTTTCGTTGTGCTTCGGCCAGATGATTCAGAGCTTCAGCCTCGTTGCCGCGGTATTCGTCGATCCACGCAAGTCGGAGCTCGCCCCAGGGACTATCCGGGTCAAGCTCCATTGCTTTGTGAAGCCATCGCTCGGCCTCGATGACGTCGCCAAGCCCCATGTAGATACCACTGAGCCAGCGCAGGATACGCGGGTTGTCCGGATCCAGACCGTGGGATTTCTGAAAGAATTCGGCAGCCTGGTCCAGTCGACCGAACGCATATTGGTGCAATAACGCCATGGAATCGTATGCGACGGTCAACCCGGGATCGATTTCAAGCGCACGTCGATACTCATTGACCGCAGCAGAAAAATTACCGATGCCTTCGTAAGTCGAAGCCAGGTTTACTCGACTGACTGCGGAGAACGGGTCCAGGTGTGCCGACATGCGACCTACGTCCAGCGCTTCGTCATGACGACCGAGCAAGCGCAGCAGCCGCCCATACCATATGTAGATAATGGCATCACCAGGAGCCAACTTGAGCGCGCGACCAAAGGCAGTCTCTGCGCTCACGTAGTTGCGCCTGTCAGTTTCCAGGACACCTCGCAAGCCGTATGCGAGTCCCAGCGTATCAATCTCCAGCGCGCGGTCGAGTAGCGTTTCCACCTTGGTGAAATATTCACTCGGCGATAGACTGCCGTAGTGGTGCTGGAATACATGTGCTTCAGCCAAACCCAGATAAGCCATCGCAAAGTTATCGTCTAACTCGATCGCTTTTCGGAACTGTACAACTGCGCGATCCAACGACTCAACCGTCCTTTTTGCGTTCGCTTCTCTTCCTCGCAAGTAGTGATCAAAGGCGGCAAAACTCCGTGTAGATCCAGCATCAAGTCTCGTCTTCAATGCTGCCACGTATTCATCCGATGCGCTCGCGCTTTGCGCGGGACAGTCTTTACACTCTTCGCCCAGCAGTGCCCCGTGCAACGACGTTACAACCGATTCCGCCAGTTCAGTCTGAATGGCGAAGATGTCACCCTGCTCACGGTCAAACTCCTTCGACCAAAGTTGAAAGCTGGTAACCGCGTCAACGAGCTGGACTGTGATGCGCAGCCTCTGCTCGAACTGCCGAACGCTGCCTTCGAGAATATGCCTCACACCGAGCCGTTGCGCGATATCCTGAATACGTTCCTTCTTGCCCTTGAAATAGAATGAGGAGGTTCGTGCTACAACCTTGAGATTCTCGATTCGAGTCAACTTATGCAGCAATTCCTCAGCAATACCATCTGAGAAATAATCGTTGTCCTCATTGGGTGTCAGATTTGCGAAAGGGAGGACCGCGATTGAATTGCTTTGTACAGGGACAATTGCGGTCTGGCGGGCATCGACGGATTGACCGGTGTCGAAAGTCCTGAACGTGGTAATCAACTGAGTGATTCCGACTCCAACTATGAGCAACATGCCAGCAAGGATCGCGTAGTCTGGCAACCTGAGAGAGAGATCCCGGGAAGAGTCGGGATCTGCCGGAGGCGTGCGCTTTATTCCTTCTGGCGTGAGTTCATATCGCCAGGTAAAGAGTAATGCTAACGGGAAACCCAGCAATACGGCGATCCACACGTAGCGGATAGCGTTCTCAGGGAGTCCGTATGCAGGCAGCGCCAGATCGGCGACCTGCAGTGCCACCCACGCGGTGACTATGTACAGTGCCGCGTCGCGGAACACCTGTCGGCGGCGCAGCTCGTTGAACAACTGCCGCAGCAAGAACATAGACTAAGTGTACCGGACCCTGTGCCAAATTCTTCCGTGCTTCAGCTCGTGTTCCGTAGCCTCGTGCACGACTTCTTCATAATCTTCATAGACTTGGCACAACTCCAGGGCCAGACTGGGGAACAGAAAGCGGCCATTGCCTGCACCGACGCAGGGGGGCCGTATCGAAGGGCAACGTTCCAGGGATAGAAATGGCAACGCGCCGCGGCGGGGAATCGTGGCCGGAAACCGCTCCCGGATCGCTTCAACCCTGTTCGTATTGCAGGCGAATCGCCGTCAGTTTCTGTGCGATGTCAGCAGGTTTATGTGGTGGTGAAAAAACCGCATGCATCCGCGCCTGCGGATCGACCAGGAACAGCGAGGCACTGTGGGCGACATCGTAGTTGCCCTGCTCGTCCGCTGCGTCACGCTCATACATCGCACCGATCTGCATGGTGAGCACATGCAACTCATCGTCCGGGCCGCGGACACCGAAAAAGTCCGGATTGAAATTGCCGACATAACGGGCCAGGTTCGCCGCGTCGTCTCGCTGCGGGTCCACTGTGACCAATACGACGGTTGGCGCGGTGACACCGGACTTGTCCATCTCGGCTGCCACGTTGCGCAGAGTAAACATCGTCGTCGGACAAATATCCGGACAGGAGGTATAACCGAAAAACATCAGTGTCCATTGTCCGCGTAATCGATCCCGGTCAAATGTCTCGCCACTGTGGTCTGAGAGCTGAAACTCCGGCAACGGCCGGGGATCCGGCCATACCGTACCCAGCAAATCGGTCTGTGAGGCCGGCTGCAGGCCAGGCGCGACGCCACGGTACCAGACCAGTGACAGCGTCATAATCAATACGGCCAAAACGATGACGAACGCTTTTTGTCTCATAGCCTGGATCCAGGACGACTGGTTTCGCTACGTGGCGGCGCCAGCAAGGCCAACAGTGCCAGTACCAGCAACGCGGCAACCCAGTTATGCGCCACTGCCAGAGCGATCGGCAGGCTGGTGAGGATCGCGGCAACGCCAATGGTGAACTCGGTTATCGCAAGCACAATGATTGTAATTGCGACAAGGCGAAATTTCCGATCGGCGCGCAACGCGATGACACCCGTCACCAGCAGAACAGCCAGTGTCAGCAAAGCACCCAGGCGGTGTGTCATGTGAATTGCCGCACGCTCGCCGCCGCCGGTGGCGACGCCCTGGCTATTGACTTCGTGTACCCGGGACAGGTCGAAAGCGGTGAACAACTCGATCCCGGGCAACCAGGCTCCATTACAGTCCGGCAAAGTCATGCAGGCGGTGGCAGCAAAATTTGCGCTGGTCAGTCCGCCAAGCACCACCTGGGAACCCAGCAAGACGATTGCGACCACTGCCCAGGTGTGCAGGCTACGACCTGCCCCGCTTGACTGGCCGGAATTGAAAACCATCCAGCCGAGCAAAGCGAGCATGAGAAAGCCGCCAACGAGATTGCCCATAACCACAGCCGGGCTGTGCAGGCTACCTGATTTTATCCCCAGCACGGCAAGAAACAGCGTTAATGCGAGTAGCGCCAGTGCCAGCAGGCGATGTCGTTTTTGCCGCAACGCGCCGACATTCAAGAACACGATGACCAGGCCCAAAACACTGGCAACCAATCGATGCAAGGGCGTGGCCCATGCCAGCGGTTCGCTGGCCTGGACACCCATTTGTTCGTATGTTCCCTGTGCATCGGCCTGCGTAGCGGCCGTCGGCGGTGACCCGATCTGTCCGTAACAGGATGGCCAATCGGGACAACCGATACCCGAATGCGACAGACGCAAGTAGGCGCTCAACGACACCAGGACGATAACCAGCAGCAAGGCGACCTTTGCTAAAGACACAGCGTTGCCCGGTCAGTCTTTCGTGCGCGAAAGCTTGAGCGCCTCGCCTCGAACCAGTCGTACCGGTTTGGGCGATTTTTTCCAGTCGACACGGTCATGTCCATAAAAAAAATTCCAGGCCCACGCGGCATCGAACTGGAAATGATAATCGTTGCTGGTCCAGTATTCGCCCGGCTGTGTATGTGGAAAATATTTCATGTTGGTGGTCGGTGGCGTATCGATTTTGCGCAGATCACTGATCGAGGCGAGTTCGTCGCGCAAGGGTAACCGCCAATCGTGGTAGCCACAGTGGCCTGCCTCGTTGACTGCCTGCACATAGGCCCAGGTGTCACAGTCGCTGCCCGCGCATTCGCCACCGTCTGCGGTGCCACGATAGTCCAGTCCACCCGGCTGGTTCGATTCGTCGGGATCGTACCAGCTGTAAGTATTGCGCCAGTCATGAGCACCGGCCTGATCGGTTTTTACTTCCCACATCAGACCCGTGTACTGATCCAGCGCACACGACCAGGAACCGACTGCGTCAGGCATCTGCTCGCCATCGGCATCGATGGCGGCGTATTTGGTGTCGTGAATCTCCAGA
>JAOTXR010000196.1 GCA_029862285.1 Gammaproteobacteria bacterium | reverse complement strand
AGCCAATGATTCATTGGCTACATAAACGACACTGTTGCTGTCTGCACCGTCAATGACGACCACCGGGCCATCGAACTGTTCGTGTAATGCTTCCAGCGCGAGCCGCGGCAGATGAATACAAAGCCAAAGGTGAGGAAACTCAACCCGGCCTGCCGGTTCGGCGGGTGGCGCCGCCGCTTCGGGCAGCGCACTGAAAAGCCCGGGCGTGATGTTCGGCGCTGCCATGGCTTAGGTGTCGGGCCGTGATTCCCTCAACGGAAACCGCCCCTCCTGCACGATCCCTTCCTGGATATCTCGCGGGTATGCGCCGATCCCAGTGGCAGATGGATTGTCGCCGGCTTGCCACCACGTGTTTTCAGAATTTTTATGGCGAGTCCTGTGGGTGTCTGGCCAAGCAACAAGCGCAATGCTGCCGGCGATGCCATTTTTGAGGCATCCGGGGGGCGAAATAATATACCCAGGGTGCCACCCTCGCTTGCCGCAAGCTGCAGACGACGTAAAACCGCAACCGTGGCGTGTGACGACCACGACAATACAGCGGCACAGCTGCCCGAACGCAAAGACTGCTCCGTTGCCCACATAACTTCTTCGTCGATGTCTGCGTGTACGATCAGCAGGCGCGTCAGATTGAGACCCGCAGCCGCCAGTGCCGGCGCATAGGGCACCCAGGGTGGCGCCACCCACACCAGACAACGGTCATCGTCGCGTTGACTAAGTTGCACCAGCAACGGCAACAGGAGACGTAGCTCTCCCTGGCCGCGACGGTCCAGCAGAACTTCACTCAGGGAATCAGCGGGCCAGCCTCCCCCGGGCAAACATTCATCGAGCTGTGCATGACCGGTAGAGATTGTTTTTGTTCTATTGTTCTGTTCACAGGCACGCCAGATATGCGGATGGTGCAGTAGCTCGTACAGCGGTTGTTTCTGCGTCTGTTCCATTTCGGTTTTGTTCTGGAAAAACAGTTGCCTCGTCGGTCGGCAAGTTGACGTTGCCGGAGGCAGCGCAGCTCAACTGCTGCTGTCTGGGTAACGTACCAACATCACCACCCCGCAGGTTCACCCTCGAGCGCCCTGTACCCAATTCCCCCCTGGATCACGTCGATCCCTTATGCGTGTTGCCGTATCACACCAACAACAACACCCTCTATCATCATGGGCTCGTTTTCGAGATCGACATGGATCGGCTCGAAATCGGGATTTTCCGGCAACAACCAGACTTCCCGGCCTTTCTGGCGATAACGTTTGACGGTAACCTCGTCTTCGAGACGTGCCACGATGATCTGGCTGTTACGCACATCCGGTGTGCGATGTACCGCTACCAGGTCGCCGTCGTAAATACCGGCATCACGCATACTCATGCCGTGTACTTGCAAGAGGTAGTGCGGTTTTTGGCTGAACAGACTCGGATCGAGGCGAAAGTGCGTCTCGATATGCTGCTCGGCCAACATCGGCTGACCGGCAGCTACCCGGCCCACCAGCGGCACTCCCGGTTCGACGTCATCGCAGACCCGGATGCCTCTTGAGACACCGGGTATGAGTTCTATCGCTCCCTTCCGCTGCAGCGCCCTCAGGTGTTCTTCAGCCGCATTGGCCGAGCGAAAGCCCAGCTCGGCAGCGATTTCGGCACGTGTTGGCGGCATACCGGTATCATCGATAGCTGTTTGAATCAGCTCGAGTATTTCTGCCTGGCGTGGGGTAAGTTCCTGCATGTGGCACCAAACTGTATGAATAAACAGGACCTGTAATTATATACAGACTGGCCATTAGCGCAAGTACCGAGCCGTAAGTACCACGATTCACGATGCAGCAGACCGCTTAAGCCTAGGATCCACTACAAGGTTTTTCGGGCGGCTGCTGATCGTGTGCTCATCGGGTAACGTACCCACCGCGAGGTTCGCCCGGGAGGGCAAACCTCCCTTCTTCCCCAGGCTGAACCACGCGTGGTGCTCCTTCTGGCACGTTTTCCAGTCAGTACACGATCAGCAGCCGCCCGAAGACGTTTCTGGTGGAATTAAACCCAAGCGGACTGCTGCATCGTGAATCGTGGTATTTAACATTTGGGAAGGAACGCCCATGAAATTTGTGGCATCATTGTTAGAGGCCACATGAAAAGATTATGGTAAATCCTTAGTGGCCTTGCGTATTTTAAAAACCAAAAGCGAGGGAGCTAACAAAAGATGACGCGCACAACCGGCGCAAGCACGATGGCAAAAGTGATGCACGGATGGTCGGACGCCGCTCGTCTTATCGCCGACGACACAACACTGAATCTGCCGCTCAGCACGCTGGAACACAATCGCGACGCGGTCGTTCTCATGGCCCCGGTGACCGGGCACGCCGATCCCTCGATCGTCTATGTCAACGGCGCTTTTGAAAACCTCACTGGCTATTCGCGCACCCGTGCCCTCGGCGCCTCCCCGCGAATTCTGATTGGTGACCGCGGCCAGTTCGGCTGGGTCGGGCGATTACGCCGGAAAATGCAGTCACAGCAGGCATTTCGCGAAAGATGCATGCTGCGTTGTGCCAACGAGGATGCCCTGGCCGTCCTGATCGAAGCACATCCCATTGCCGATACTGCCGGCGATATCGCGTACTGGCTGGTGAAAATGCATGACCTCGCGTCAGTTGCTGCTCAACACGCCACCCATCATCTGTCACAGGCGATGTATCGCACGACGCACGATGAACTGACCGGCTTGATAAACCGCCCTGAATTCGAGCACCGCCTCGAAACCGCCCTGCAACGGATTGCAATAGACAGCCGTGAACATGTGCTGTGCTATCTCGATCTCGATCAGTTCAAAGTCATCAATGACACTTGTGGCCATGCTGCAGGTGATGAACTGTTGCGCCAACTCGGGCAGATCCTGCCCGACTGTGTACGTGAATGCGACACGATCGCCAGGCTCAGTGGCGACGAGTTCGGGGTGCTTTTTGATGGCGCGACGATGCCACAGGCACGGCTGCTGGCAAATCGCCTGCGTGACAGCATCGAGAAGTTTCGTTTCCCGTGGCTCAACAAGGTTTTCAGCATCGGCGTGAGTATTGGGCTGGTATCGGTTACCGACGCCAGCGAGAGTGTCGCGCAGTTATTAAGTGCCGCAGACACCGCCTGTTTTGCCGCCAAAGATCTCGGCCGAAATCGTATTTATGTGCACCATCATGAAGACGGCGAAATCGCCCGCCGTCATGGCGAAATGGAATGGGTGACCCAGATCCAGGCTGCACTCGATCAACAACGTCTCAGACTACATTTGCAGAGTATCAAGGCCCTCTCCTCAGCGGCGACCGGCAACCACTATGAGGTTTTACTGCGTATGCAGGCGGAGGACGGGTCGCTCATCCCGCCAGAGTCTTTCCTTCCGGCAGCTGAGAGCTATCACCTGTCTACCCGTCTCGACACCTGGGTTGTCGGCAGCGTATTCGACTACCTGGCGGAAAATGAGATTCATGGTGACGATGGCAACCTCTGCTGCGTTAACCTCTCGGGTCACTCGATTACCGATGCGGGTTTTTTGCAGAATGTCGTTGAAAAACTGCGTCGGGCGCCGGCAGCTTCCGGGGCGATCTGTTTTGAGATTACAGAAACAGCGGTCATTGCCAACCTGGGCCTGGCCACACATTTTATTCGGTCGCTAAAAGAGATGGGCTGCCGCTTTGCGCTGGACGATTTTGGCAGCGGGCTGTCCTCGTTCGCCTATCTCAAGAACCTGCCGGTGGATTTCCTGAAAATCGACGGCATGTTTGTAAGAAACATGACACGCGACCCCATCGACCTGGCCTTTGTCCGGTCTATCAATGAAATCGGTCATGTCATGGGCAAGATGACGGTTGCGGAATTCGTCGAAGACGAGGCCACCCTCGATGCGTTGCGCGATCTCGGTGTGGACTACGCCCAGGGTTTTCATATTTCACGGCCTGCCCCGCTTGTCTAGGGGCGACAACTACACCCGAGTTGGGGTTAAATAGGCCGCTGATACGCCAATCATCCTGCCCGCCTATGAGTGTATTTATCTACGGCCCTCCGCAAAGCACCTATGTCCGCACGGTGCGCATGGCCTGTGCGGAAAAGAATGTTCCTTACGAACTCAAGCATGTGGAATTTGACTCACCCGATCACAAGTCATTGCATCCATTCGCGCGCATTCCGATTCTGAGACACCGGGATTTCATCCTGTGTGAGAGCAGCGCAATAACCCGCTACATCGATCAGGTTTTTGACGGCCCTCCGCTGCGTCCTGACAATGCCCGCAAACGCGGCCTCATGAACCAGTGGGTCAGCACCGTCATGGATTATTACTACGACGTCATGATCCGCTCTCTGGTGCTGCCGCGACTGGGGCTGGCAGAGCTCGACGAAAAGTTGATTGCTGCGCTGCGGCCGCGGCTGGAGCACCAGCTCGGGGTGGCCGACAAGGCGCTGAGTGAGCACAAATATCTGGCCTGCGATGAGCTGACGCTGGCTGACCTGTTTCTCGCGCCGATCATCGCTTTCGTCATGAAAACCCCCGAGGGCGGGCGGGCCGTACCCGGTTATGCAAACCTGGTGCGCTGGATGCGAGACATTATGGAACGTGACAGTTTTACATCCTCTGCCCCACCACTCTGACGTATAATAGACCGCTTTCGTACCCCAAAAAGGGGCAACAAAGCCTGGTGCGTCGCGGACAACAACAACAGCGTCGCCAACCCGGTCAACCACACAAGAATCAGTGGAGAAAGTTATGCCCAAGCGCATGGCAGTGGGATTCGCCGTAGTTCTGTCGTTGATGACGACATTTGCATCGGCCAGCGTCGTCTTCGAAAGCGGCCCGGTACGGCCGTTGGCGATGACGCCGGACGGTAGCCGCCTGCTGGCTGCCAACACACCCGACAATACACTGGAGATCTATGCAATACGCAGCAACGGGCTGCAGTACGAAGCATCGGTGCCGGTTGGTCTGGAGCCGGTCGCGGTCGCGGCGCGTCACGACAACGAGGTCTGGGTGGTCAATCATCTTTCGGACAGTGTCAGCATCGTCTCTCTGGACGGCACCCCGCGGGTCACCCGCACGTT
>JAOTXR010000194.1 GCA_029862285.1 Gammaproteobacteria bacterium | reverse complement strand
CTGAGCAGACGCGCGACTTGATACGTTTCAGGGCGGCGACTCGCAGCCAAAGTTCGCCGCCTGATCAATGCTCCCCGAGCCCGAGTAGCGGACCACTTGCGGATAGGCGCACAATGGGCGAGTCCGCGTGACCTCTTCACCCTCCACGCGCGACGCGATCAGGCGCGACGGAGGATGGCTGCGCTCCACCCAATCGATCACCGGGGTGATCGCGTCGAAGCGATCGACGTTCAGCCCGCCACGGCAGTGAAACATGCCCGGCACCATGAACAGACGAAAGTAATCCGGTGCATTTTCATCGTCTTGCAGCACGCGATCGTAGTACTCGGCAGTCATCAGCGGATTGACGCCGGTGTCGGCCCAGCCGTGATACATCAGGACTTTGCCGCCGCGTTTGCGGAACAGGCTGAGATCGGTGCTCGCCACGTCCATGATTGCGGACATGTACGCCATCCGCGGCAAATCGCGCACGATGTCGAGCGATGTCCAGTCCAAGCCGGGATCGTCTTCCTCGAAGGCCAGGAACCGCAGCCAGGTCTCTACGTTGTCCTTCTGCTGAGCGTAGCCTGACGCGTCCGGGAACAGGCGCGTCGCCCAGCCAGACTCCGGGGTTGCGGGCGCGTTGGTACCGCTCTGATATTTCTGGCCGGCCGGTTCTGCGCCGACCGGTATGCCCGGATAGAGTGGTCGACCGTTGACCATCGGACCTGCGTAGATTCGCTCCAGCGCCTCGATCACCGCGGCGCCGAATCCGCCGCTGCCGGATCTCGGCAGGTCGTGCTCTGGCCGGAACGCGACCCGCCGTGGATCATCGATGACGCCATCCACGAGCCCGTCGACCGCGTCGTAGCGGGCCATGATGAAGTCGCCCAGCCGCGCAACCGTGGCCGCATTCAGCGGCGTCTCGCGGATCGCCATCTGATTATTCCAGCCGTAGATCTGCAGGCCGACGAAATCGAAGACCGGTGCGCCGATCGCAATCCCGTCGAAATCGGCCGGGTAGCGCTGCGCGGCTTTCAAACCCTGGCCGCCGCCGGTCGAGCAGCCTTCGAAATAGGCAAAGCTCGGCTTGCGGCCGTAGTAATGCGTCAGGATCGCTTTAGCCGCAACCGCAGTCTCGTGCAGCGCGCGATAACTGTAGTCGATCTCTGCCTCGCGATTGTCGTGCGCCCATGTCGCTCCTGGCGAGCGCTCGGCATCATGGCCGAGGTTCGTGAACGCAGCCGCAAAGCCAAGGCTCACCGCCCGCGCCCGGGTCGCGACCCCATAGCTGCCATGCACGGACTGGCCGCCATACCCGCCGTTGCCGTGCATATAGAGCCGACCGTTCCAGTGCGCAGGAAGATTCACGACAAACTCGACCGTCGGCGAGACACGTCCGCGCACCGTGCAGGTGTTGGCCGGAAAGCCGGGATCAGGCTCGGCACTTCCAATCCGGTAGTCGGCTGCTTCACGCTCGCGCAGCGCGGCGCAGTCCATCGCCGGCGCATGCGTGTCTTTACGCCAGTCGGCAACCGACGTGCCGGCCGCAGAGAAGCTGGAGCCGTTGGTCTGTGCGAAGAGTACGACCGGTGCGATCAGCGCGGCAAACGCGCCCCACAGATACGGCGCCAGCCTCACATCACCGCGCCGAGCTGCCAGGGCACGAACTCCGCATCGCCGAAGCCGAGCAGCTCGCTGCGGGTCGGCTGACCCGAAGCGGTATCCAGCACGGTTCGAAAAATCTCTGCGCCGAGCTCTGTAACGTCCATCTCACCATCGACGATCCGTCCGGCATTAATATCCATGTCATCACCGAGGCGGCGATACAGGTCTGAGTGACTCGCAATCTTGATCGAGGGTACCGGCTTGAACCCGAATACGGAGCCGCGACCGGTGGTGAAACAAATCGCGTTGGCGCCCGATGCGACCTGACCGGTCACCGAGGCAGGGTCGTAACCGGGCGAGTCCATGAACACCAGACCCCCCGACGGGGCCGGCTCGGCGTAACCACACACGCCGGTGAGCGCGGTCGTACCGCCCTTTGCGGCTGAGCCCAGCGCTTTTTCCAGAATCGTGGTCAGGCCCCCGGCCTTATTCCCGGGCGACGGATTGTTGTCCATCTCCGCGGCATGACGCCGAGTGTAGTCCTCCCACCACTGCACACGCGCGACCAGCGCACGCGCAACATCTTCATTGATCGCGCGACGCATTAGCAGGTGCTCGGCACCGTAGATTTCGGGCGTCTCGCTGAGAATCGCGGTGCCGCCGTGACGCACCAGCAGATCCACCGCGGCGCCGAGCGCGGGGTTCGCGCTAATCCCCGAAAAACCATCGGAACCGCCGCACTGCAGGGCCAGGGTCAGTGCGCTGGCCGGACAGGGCTCGCGCCGCGCACGATTGGCAGATGGCAACAGCGCATTGATCAGACCCACCCCGCGTTCAACCGAAGCCCGTGTGCCGCCGCTATCCTGGATCGTGAACGTGTGCAGGCGCTCGCCTTTGACGAGTCCCGCTCGCTCGACCAACCCGTCGATCTGATTCACCTCGCAGCCAAGCCCGATGATGATCACCGCGGCAAAGTTCGGATGGCGCGCGTAGCCAGCCAGCACGCGCTCAAGGATTGCATGTCCCTCACCTCCGCCGGCCATACCGCAGCCGCTCCCGTGGGTCAGCGCAACGATGCCATCCACATTCGGAAATGGGTCCAATAGACCGCGTCGCTCAGCTTCACGCGCGATCTGCTGCGCAACCGTCGCGGAACAATTCACCGACGTCAGGATGCCGAGAAAATTGCGCGTACCGACTTGACCATCGTCGCGGCGGAAACCTGCAAAGCTCGCGCGCTTGTCGGCCGGCAACTGTTCCGCCACCGGCATCCCCGCGCCCGAGGCGTATTCGCCCGAACGCTGCGACATGCCGAGGTTATGCTCGTGGACATGCTGACCAGGCCGAATCTCCCGGGTCGCCATACCGATGATCTGATCGTACTTGTGCACCTGGGCACCGGCCTGGAGCGTTTGCACTGCAAGCTTGTGGCCGGACGGGATCGCATCTTCCGCGCTGCAGTCCTCGCCTGAGATCGGCTCACCAGCCGGGATATCTCGGCACGCAACCACCACCTCGTCGGCCGGGTGCAGGCGAATGACGTTGCCCGCTGCGCTCACGCGGACGGTTCCGCTACTTCCGGCAGACGATAGAACGCGCGCGCATTGGCACCAAACACGCTGCGCTGCTCTTCCGGCAAAAGATCCGCCAACAGTTCCTTGGCCGCACCGATCCAGCGAGGATAGTCGGCGCACAGCGTCATGACCGGCCAGTCACTGCCGAACATCAGCCGCTCAGGACCAAAGCATTCGAGTAAATGGTTCACGTAAGGCACGAGCTGCTCGACAGACCACGCTGCGCCAGCCTCTGTGACCAGGCCGGACAGCTTGCACCATGCCCCGGTCTCACGCGCAATCTCCCCGATACCCCAGGCCCAGGTATCGAACTCGCCCGCGGCGATGGGCGGCTTGGCCGCATGATCGATGACCGCGCGGAGATCCGGATGCCGATCCAGCAGACGCAACAGATAGGGCAGGTGCTCGGGATAGACAAGGCAGTCGAACGCGAGCCCCAGCGATTCAACTGTCCGCAACCCAGGCTGGAGCTCACTTCGCAGCATCCAGTCGAGCGCGGGGATATCCTGAATCATCGGGCGGATCGCGCGCAGATGCGGATCTGCCGCGAGCGCCGCGATCTCGTCGGCCGCGGCGGATTGTTCGAGATCCACCCAGCCGACGACGCCAGCCACCCAGGGCGTATCCTCGGCGATGCCGAGCAAGAAGCGCGTTTCGGCGACGGTCGGCGCAGCCTGCACCAGCACGACCCGGTCGATTCCGGCCCTGTCGAGCAGAGGCGCGAGGTCAGGCGGCAGAAAATCCCGCTGCAGCGGCGCCACCTCGTCGGTGATCCAGTCATAATCGCCGCGGTCGATACGCCAGAGATGCACGTGCGCATCAATCCGTTCATGCTCTTTATTCATCATTCATCACCACCGAGATGCCCCCGCGCGGCGAGGTTATCCAGCAGCGCCGCGACGCCGAACGTCCAGGGCGGCAGGCGATCCGTGTACGCCACTTGATTCACCAATGCGCCCAGACGTACGCAGGAGATGGTCACGATATCGCCGGGCCTGTGCGTGAACCCGCCACCGGTCTCGATCCGGTCCTCGACGGGCGCATAAGCGGTGCCGGTGAACAACATCATCCCGTCCGGATACTGGTGATGCGCACCCATGGCCTGATGCACCAGCTCCTCGATACTGCGGCTCATCTCCGAGGTGCTGCTGCTGCCGGAATGCTCGAAGCCCTCCTCGCCGAGAACCTGCACGGTGATGTCCAGCCGGCCAAGCGCTTCGGCAGTGAACCCGTCGTCGAGCAAACGAACAAAAGGCCCGATGGCACAGGAGCCATTGTTATCCTTGGCCCGACCGAGCAGCAGCGCGCTGCGTCCTTCGAAGTCGCGCAAATTGACGTCGTTGCCGAGCGTGGCCCCGATGACCTGTCCCGCCGGGCTGACCACCAATACCAGCTCCGGCTCTGGGTTATTCCAGTCCGAATCCGGCCGGATCCCGATCCGGTCGCCGAGACCCACCGCGGCCAGCGGCTCGGTCTTCGTGAAGATTTCCGCATCCGGGCCGATCCCGACTTCGAGATACGCAGACCAGATGCCCCGCCTCTGCAACTCGTCCTTGAGCCTCGCTGCATCGGGCGATCCGGGTATGACCGTCCTGAGGCTTGTGCCCAGCGATTGCTCCAGCTCGGTGCGCAGCCGCTTCGCGGCTGAAGGATCCCCTCCCGCGCGTTCTTCCACGACACGTTCGAGCAATGATGACACGAAGGTCACTCCGGCGGCCTTGATGCTCTGCAGGTCGCAGGGCGCAAGGAGTCGGGGTTGATGCGCGTCGCGGTCCGGCGCCCAGCTACTGGCGAGCAATTCGTCGATTTGGCACACGGGTGTTTTCCGCGGCAGGGCGTCCCAGCACGAGACGGGGTCTTGCTCTGCCAGGAAGTGCGCGACCGTTGGCGTGCTGGCCGTGACG
>JAOTXR010000193.1 GCA_029862285.1 Gammaproteobacteria bacterium | reverse complement strand
CGGCATCATCGGAACCGGGTTAAAGAAGTGCAGACCGATCAAGCGCTGTGGGTCCGCCAGGCCTTCACCGAGGGTCTCCAGACGAATACTCGATGTATTTGTAGCGAGTACGGCGCCTGGTTTCATGCGTGGCTCGACGCTGCGATAAAGCTCGTGTTTTGCTTCGACGTTCTCAAAGATCGCTTCTATGACCACATCGGCCCGGCGCACGCCATCGCCGTTCGGGTCCGGCATGAGGCGGTCCATGGCGGCCTGAATCTTTGCCGGGTTACGCAAACGTTTCTTGTAGAGCTTGTAGGCGCGGCCTATCGCTGGCGCAACGTACTTTGGCTCCCGGTCTTGCAGCGTAACTTTCAGGCCACGCATGGCGCACCACGCCGCTATGTCTCCGCCCATGACACCGGCACCGATGACGTGCACATGACGGGCCTTGAATTGTGTCTTGCGCGCCAGGCCTTTAAGCCGGTCCTGCAGGTTGAACACGCGTACGAGGTTGCGTGAAGTCTCGGTGCACATCAGCTCGGCGATGGAACGTGCCTCAGCCTCGTACATCTCCGCTGGATTGTCAGCGTGTTTTTTCCACAGATCGATAATGGCATACGGTGCCGGGTAGTGTTCCTTCTTGGCTTTTTGCGCCACCTTCTTCTTCATCTGTGCGGCCAAGAGAGCCCGGCTGGGTCCAACGCTAAGCGTCTTGGCTTTCATATTTTTGCGCTTCTGCCTGGGCGGATTCATGGCCATCATCCGGGCTGCCCGCAGCAGATGTCGCTCTGGTACGACCTGGTCTACCAGTCCGATTTTGCGGGCCTTTTTTGGTCGCAATCCGCGACCCGTCAGCATCATGTCCATCGCCGCCAATGGATCCATCAGCTGTGTGGTTCTCACGGTGCCGCCAAAACCCGGATGAATTCCCAGCTTGACCTCTGGTAAACCGAGTCGGGCACGATCGTCGTCGACAACTATGCGGTACGTGCAGGCCAGTGCCAGTTCCAGGCCACCGCCCAGTGCGAATCCGTTAATCACAGCAATAGTCGGACAGGGCAGCGCTTCAAGGCGATCCATCACTCGCTGGCCATTGCGGATCAATTCGTATGCCTGGTCCGGTGTTTCCAGCTGCACGAATTCCTTGATATCGGCACCGGCTATGAACCCGGTTTTCTTCGCGGAGCAAACTGCCACGGCGCGTGGCTTGTCTTTTTCCAGCACCGCGAGTATGTCATTCAGTTGATACAGGACCTCGGCTGACAAGACATTCGTGCCAGTACCCGCTTTGTCAAACCACAGCCAGACGATGTTGTCGTCGTCGGTTTCGGTGCGCCAATGTTGTTCTGCAGTTTCGTTGATATCTGTCATTATCAGGACCTCTCTAGCAGCATTGCGCCACCCTGGCCGCCACCGATACACAACGTGGCAATTGCGCGTCGCCCGCCGGTACGTTCCAGCGCCTTCAGGGCGTGCAGGACGATTCGGCTGCCGCTGGCGCCGACCGGATGGCCAATGCTGATTGCACCACCATCAACGTTAAGACGATCCATGTCCAGTTCTCCAAGGGCCCCATCGAGCCCGAGCTCGTTGCGGCAATAGTCATCGTCGAGCCAGGCCGCCCGGCAAGCGAGCACCTGGCCGGCAAAGGCTTCGTTGATTTCCCAGATGTCGATGTCGTCGAGTCCCAGGCCATGTCGTTGCAGTATCGGGGTTGCGGCATGTACCGGTCCCAGTCCCATCTGGGCCGGATCCAAAGCTGCCCATTCAACGTCTACGAGACGGCCCATTACGGGCAGATCGTGGCGTCGAATGCCCGCGTCGTCGGCCATCAACATCATGGCGGACCCATCGGTAATTTGTGAACTGTTGGCAGCGGTGACAAGGCCCACTTTACGATCAAAAAACGGCTTCAGTTTTGCCAGTTTTTCAACGGTGCTGTCCCGACGCATGCCGTCGTCCTCGGTCACGACGTCGCCTTTGACCGTATAAAGTGGTTCGACTTCATTCATCTGGCCTGCGTCATATGCGGCAGCCAGGCGTTGATGAGAGCTGGCAGCGTATTCATCCATCTGTTCACGGGTAATACCGAATCGGTGGGAAATAATTTCACAAGTCTGGCCCATATTGAGCTGTACCAGCGGATCTGTCAGGCCGTGTAGCAGGCCAATTACCGGTTTGAAATTTTTTGGTCGCAGGGTCGCGACGGCCTTGAGTTTCGCCGTGGTGCTGCGAGCGGAGTTGAGATCGCCGAGCCAGTCGACCATGTCATCGTTATAGAGTATAGGTGCGCGACTCATGGCCTCAGTGCCACCGGCCACAGCCAGACTGGCTCGGCCAGTGACGATGTCCTTGGCCGCCGAGTCAAGCGCCTGCATTGCTGAGGCACAATTACGCATAACCGTCCAACCCGGTGTCTTATGCCCACATCCCATGCGCAGAGCCACTATGCGACCAATATTAGCCTCGTCGACGCTGGGCATGGCGCAGCCCAGTACGACTTCGTCAATTTCCTCCGGGTCCGGTTGGTGCCGTGCCAATAATGCCCGGCCTGCATGAGTGGCCAGGTCCGATGCGCTGAATGCATTAGGCTTGCCACGCGCTTTGAGAAAGGGTGTGCGCGCGCCGTCGACAAAGTACACGGGCGGCCCGTCTATCATTGTGTTCATTAGAGATTTCTCCGGTCGGCCAGGCGCCGCGTATCAATCCGCGGGATCACCAGCAAGCCGGAAATGATACACGAGGCACCGGCACCGGAAAATCGCGCCGCGACCGGATTTCGAGGCTAGGCCGGGGGGTTGTCGTTTCTGGCCGCGATATCGAAATCCAGCACCAGGGGTAGGTGATCTGAGAAATGCACCTGCGGAATATCGAATGCGGTCGGCTGGATACCCTCGCCATACAGAATAAAGTCGAGTTCCTTGCGCGGCTGACGGCTCGGATAGGACGGGAGGCTCTTGATATTGGCACTGGCGAGCCCGGCCGCCTGAGTGAATAGGAATAATTCGTGTTCACCCCAAAAGGTATTGAAATCACCAGCAACTATCACCGGTTTATCGGTGGCCTTTACCAGATCATGCAAATGGCGCAGCTGGTATTGCCGATGCCGGTATTTCAATGACAGGTGTACCAGGAAAATGGCGACGTTTTCCAGCTCGAGTTCGATGATCAGGCGCTTGATACCAGTATCGAAATAGTGAAAGCGCTCGCCATGGACCCTGGGGGCGGCGAGAAACGCATTGCCTTGTTTGCGCAGGATCGGTACACGGTTGCCGATGGACGCTTCGCCGTATTTGCATTGATAAGTGGAGTAATGGCCTATGGCCTGCGCAATCGCGTCTGCCTGATTGATGCCGGATCGCAAAGAGCCGGTATCGACCTCGATCAGGCCGACAACATCAGCATCCAGCGACTGGATAAAATGGGTAATCTTCTCGAGGTTTTTGCGGTTCGAACGCAGGTAGCCGGCACCCGGTACGGGCAGATGAAACGACGGGCCATAGCCGGTCGCGTAGCGGATGTTGTAAAGCAATAGCCTCATTTTCGGGCTGACTAGAACAAACCTGAGCGCAGCGCGCAACCACATGCGTCAGAAGGCCATCATCGGGGCCGCGCAGTGTCTGGCCGGGGCAGTCAGGGGAGTGGCGTTTGGAGACTGGCTCGCGATGGCACAAAATTGTTCATATAGTCTGCTTTGACTGTAAATAATTGAGTCGGAAACGCCGGCGGGGAAGCCCCGGCAGGCATCACGCTTATAATGCAATGTCCACCTCAGGGGGGTTTTTATGCGCTGGAAAAAAGGGCGACGCAGCCAGAATATTGACGATCGACGGGGGCAGACTGTCCGGCGGGGCGCCGGCATAGGCGGTGGTGCCATTGTTATTGCATTACTGGCGGCAGTATTTTTTGGGCAGAATCCCGCGACTATTCTGGAACAACTTGGCGGGATGGGAGCGACGACATCCCAGGTGCCTGCACAACGACAATCCGCCGCAAGCGATGAAGCGGCCGATTTCGTCTCAGTCGTCCTGGCCGATACCGAGGACGTATGGAACCAGCTATTTGCCCAGCGCGGTTCGCGATACCGGGCGCCGCAATTGGTGCTTTATTCAGGTGCTACAAGTACCGACGCCTGCGGTCTGGGCCAGGCGGCCGCGGGGCCGTTTTATTGTCCCGGCGATTACAAGCTCTATATCGATTTGAGTTTTCTCAATGAGCTGAAGCGTCTCGGCGCACCGGGGGATTTTGCTTTCGCCTACGTCGTCGCTCATGAGGTTGGGCACCATGTGCAAAACCTCGCCGGAACTGCCAGCGAGGTGCGCCAGGCACAGGCGCGTTCCAGCAAGGCTGGTCAGAACGCGTTACAGGTCAAGATGGAACTGCAGGCTGACTGCTACGCGGGTGTGTGGGCACACCATGCGCATCGCGAGCGACAAATCCTGGAGAAAGGCGATGTCGAGGAAGGGCTGGCAGCGGCGGCTTCGGTAGGTGATGACAGGCTGCAAAAGGCCGCGGGCCGGCGGGTGCACCCCGAGTCTTTTACGCATGGTTCATCGGAACAACGATCACGCTGGTTTTACGCCGGGCTGGAAAGCGGCAATCTCGAAGTCTGCGACACCTTTTCCTGATTTATGTCCGCCTGTATTCTTGTCGTAGACGACGATATATCTGTTCGCACCCTGGTTTCAGCCGCGCTCAGCAGTCGCGGGTACGAGGTTACCCAAGCGGTCGATGGCAGAATGGGTGTGGCTTACGTGCAGGATGCGCCGGAGCACTACAAGCTGATACTCATTGACTACCGCATGCCGGAGATAGACGGTCTTGCTGCCATCAGGGTGATCCTGGAACTTGCACCGGAAGCGCCGGTGATCCTGATGAGTACGGAAGACATACAGGTCGATCTCGATGAGCTCGGTGTACGCGAATTTTTGCCCAAGCCGTTCGAGGCTGGTGACCTGATCAGGCTGGTCGAGCGCCATTTCGACCACAGCAACTGAACCTGCGATAAACTGCAATCAAATGGACGGCCTACGTTATAGCCGCCAGGTGACCTTGCCTGGCTGGGGTGAAGCTGGACAAGCGCGACTG
>JAOTXR010000192.1 GCA_029862285.1 Gammaproteobacteria bacterium | reverse complement strand
ATCGGCAATCGGTGTGACCCGGATATCTCCGATGCCGGTGGCGCGTGTCTGGTCGACTTTTTCGACGTGGACGAATTCCGCAATGCATTTCTCACCTCGCCAGGCCACCCCGACTGGAACCCCGATGCGGATCTGATCGGTGGCGGCGGGCCCCCGGACGGCATTATTACTTTTCAAGATATCGCCATTCTCAAGGATTTCTTCCTCGAGCCACCCGGACCCAGCGCCAGCGGCTGTAATTGAACAAAGTGTCGCCACCGCTGCGCCAGCCGAGACTCCCTACGCGGTCAGGTCGGGTGCCGGGCAATTGCGGGCGATATGATCCCGATGCTGTGGCAACTCGCTGACGGCCTTGTCGATTACGCTGCGGATTTTTTCCAGGAATCCATCAAGCTGTTCGTCGGACAACAGACCCGCCATAGGGTGATAGCTTTCCGGAATAATGTGCTGACCGATCAGCACCTGCAACCAGCCGGTTTCAGTAAACAACTCGTCAGCTACACGGAAAATCCGGCCGCTGGTTCGGAACAAGTCGATTTTCTGTTGTAAAGAATCCGGGATCTCCATCTGGCTGCACTCCAGCCAGAATTCGCTGTCGGTGCGCTTGTTGGCATAGTAGTGCAGGATCAGAAAATCCCTTATTCGCTCGTATTCAAATGTTGTCTGCCGATTATATTCGTCGATATCCACGCCGCTGAATCGCTGATCGGGAAACAGCGCCAGCAAACGGCTCAAGCCAGTCTGGATCAGGTGAATACTGGTCGACTCGAGTGGTTCCATGAATCCTGCCGCGAGCCCCAGCGCAACGCAGTTGCGGTTCCAGAATTTCTTCCTGTGTCCGGTGGTAAAGCGCAGCAGACGTGGCTCTGTGACCGCAGCGCTATCGAGATGACGCATCAAGGCGCTTTGAGCTGCGTCGTCATTTACATACTGGCTGCAATAGACATGGCCATTACCGGTGCGATGCTGCAATGGAATACGCCACTGCCAACCGGCGTCACGCGCCGTCGCCTGGGTATAGGGTCGCCATGGCTCCGTTGCAGCGCTGGCCACGGCGATGGCCCGGTCGCAGGGTAGCCAGCCAGTCCAGTCTTCGTAACCTGTTTCCAGCGCCTGCTCGATCAACACGCCACGAAATCCCGAGCAATCGATAAACAGCTCACCATCGATCACACGCCCGTCCTCAAGTGACACGGACTCTATAAAACCGTCCGAATCACGCAGTGTGGTCGTGACAATTTTTCCCTCAGTGCGCGTGACCCCCTGTTGCTCGCTGTATCGTCTGAAGTACTGTGCAACCAGGGACGCGTCAAAATGGTACGCATTGCGCAATCCGGCAAGACCGGTATCACCCAGCTGTTCCACCGCAGCAAAACGATTGGCGATTGCCGCCTGGAAATTGAAGGAATACTTCCAAAGATCCTGCGTCTCGCCATGACGCAGGCTGCGCAGCCAGTACGGATAGAAGTTGAGCATGCCTAAACCGCGACCAATTGGCCCGAAAGCATGCATGTAGGAATCGCCCATGCGAGCCCAGTCGTTGAACTGAATGCCCAGCTTTATCGTGGCCTGGGTCTGGCTCAGGAAATCGTTCTCATCGACACCGAGCAGGGAGATGAGCAGTCGAATCTGCGGGATCGTCGCTTCGCCGACACCGATCGTGCCGATTTGCTCCGACTCAATCAGCTCGATTTCGAGCAGTTGTCCCATTGTGCGTGATAGCACAGCGGCCGCAGTCCACCCAGCCGTACCGCCACCGACAATGACGACTTTTCTGATCTGTTTATCGATGATCTCTTGCTCGTCCAGGATCGACCCGCATAATCCATAAAGAAACCCCTGCCGCCAAGACAGCGGCAGAGGTTACTCAGCTTCCCCCATCAATATTTGTACGATGCGCCCAACAGGAAGGTGCGTCCGTACTCCTGGTAGTCGCGGACCTGGCGCGGATCGTTGTTCAGGAATGTCCGGAATGGTTCGTCAGTAAGATTGTTACCCTGCAAAAATACCGACAAGCCACTCAACGGGCCCTGCGACCAGCTATAGCCGATCTGTGCGTCGACAATCGATTCTTCTTCAACCAGCGTCAGGTCGCGGCCGGCACCAAAACCCGAAACTTCGCCCAGGAATTGCGACCGATAGCGGTTGCTGACGCGACTCGAAAAACCGCCGCGCTCGTAAAATACGGTAATGTTGCGAATGTCCTCCGACAATCCGGGCAATGGTAATGACGGATCGTCGGGGTCCTGGATGATATTACTGTCATTCTTCGATGCGCTCAGAAAGACACCCAGCCCCTTCAGCGCCGGCGCGAGTTCATCAAAGGTATAAGTCAGCGCCAGCTCGAAACCCTTGACAAAACCACCGGTTCCATTTGCCGGGCGACTATCTTCGCCAATTGTCGTTATCGGCTCCAGAAAGCCCGTTGGAAACTCCGCAAAGTCGACGTCCAGGCTTTGCTGAAAAATATAACTATCGAGTTCTTTGTGGAAAGCGGCCAGCGCAAAGTAGCCCACGTCGTCCGGGAAATACATCTCGTACGACACATCAAAAGAGTCTGCGAGCCACGGATCCAGGAACGGATTGCCGCCGTTGGAACTAAATGGGCGGTCGGTCTGTTCCGTCGGGTCACAGTTTGCCACGCTGATCGGGTCACTCGAATCGGCGCAAGGCGCACCGACATTGAAATTCACGACACTGCTCGCGCGCAGTTCATCCATACGTGCCCGCGCCAGTGTGCGGGCGGCGCCGAAACGCACAAACTTCTGATCACCAACTTCCCAGCTGAGATTCAGACTCGGCAGGGTAAGCGTGTAATCCTTGCCAGCGGTCACGGCGCTGGTCAGCGTACCCGCCTCGAGTCCAAAAGCCTCCGCAACCTCCGCAGTCAGTCCCGAGGCGTCGAATGCGCTCGATTTTTGATCGGTGTGCACCACCTGCATGCCAATATTGCCGGTTAACGGTATGCGGCCACCCTGAGTGTCGATATTGAACTGCACATAACCGAGAGTTACGTTTTCTTCCACGGACCAACTCTTGATGACTACATCGGCAAAGTTATTTCGCTCCAGCGAATAGATGCCGCTGTTGAGTGCTTCCAGCGGGTCGTAACTGATCATTCCCGGGATGCCAAGGAACGACAGATCGGTAATACCATTGGTTGACACCAGCGGAGCCTCAAAATCCCCGCTAACCAGCCCGAGATAAAATTCATCGGCGACCAGTGATTTGATGCGCTTATTGAAATTGAGACCGAATTCGATGCTGCTAAAGGTGCCACTGCTGGAAAAGCGTTCGGCACTTAAAGTGAAATGGCTCAGCTCATCCTGGATCCGCGGGTTGTTTGTGTACCCGAGCTGACCGCCCTCGACCCGGTCCGAACCCCAGCCATGCGGACTGGACAGGATTATCGTATCCGTATTGGTATAGTCGAGGATCGAAGTGAATTCTGCACCGCCGGACCCGGCCAGGCTGAAGTCCAGAGTATCCAACGGACCACCATCGCCGTCTGCGGAATTCTCATCTGTAGCGCCGGTACCGGCATAGGTCTCGAGCAGCTGGTCTTTGCGCTTGACGCTGGAAAAACTGACGTCGATACCGGCCGTCCAGTTGTCGTTCAGATCCAGTTCGGCATCCCAGCCGATGGCACGCAATTTAGAGTCGCGGAAATTGACGTCATTGCGCACGACGCCTTTCACATCCATAAAGGACCCTGAGGTAACCACGCCATTGGCGGCAGTTTCAGGTACCAGATAGGTCTCCGCGCCGTTTTGTGGCGAACCCAACGCAAACTCGATTCCACGCAGCCATTGAGTCTCGTTGAAGTCCGAGGCATAGACATCCAGCGAGCTCGAAAACTTGTCGTTCGGCTTCCATTCCAATACGCCGATCAGGCCATCACGTTCGAGTTCGCTCGAACGCACGTATGGCTTCGCGCCATTAATTACCAGGTCGTCGTCGGCGAGACCGAAGTCCGCCGGTAACATACGCGTGTCGTTATCCGGATCGTCCGGATCGACCAGCGGCAGGTTAGTCGAACTGAGATCCCGATAACCCCAGGCGTTATATCGTTTCTCCTGGCTGGGGTTGGTCATATGTGCGAAGCCGATGGCCAGACCGATGGTGTCATCGGCGTACTGATCGACATAGGAAAAACTGTAACGCAGACCATCGTCTGCCGACCCTGCATTCAATGCGTCAAATTCATTCTGTTCATAACGCACGTTACCGGCGATTGCCAGTTCACCGTATGTAAGTGGCCGAATGGTCCGCAGATCGGCGGTACCGGCCAGACCCTGGCCAATCAACGAAGCGTCGGGTGTCTTGTAAACGACCACGGAACTCAACAATTCAGACGGGTACTGATCGAATTCCACACCGCGATTGTCTCCCGTACTCACCTGTGGGCGGCCGTTGAGCAACGCCGTTGTGAAATCCGGCGCCAGACCGCGCACACTGATCACCTGACCACGACCATTGAGTCGCTGTGCCGCCAGGCCCGGCAGACGCGCGAGTGATTCGGCGATACTGACATCGGGCAATTTGCCTATTTCTTCGGCAGATACTGCCTCGACGATCGAAGTCTCCGATGCCTTGAGGTCGATTGAATTTTGCAGACTGCGTCGGAAACTGGTAACAACCACTTCCTCGAGTACCTTAGGCTCTTCGACTTCTTCTTCTTCTATGACGACTTCCTGCGCATTTGCAGTACAAAGAGTCGCGAGAGCCAGCGACACCGCCGCCGAGAGGCTATTGCGACTCCAATAGACTTTGTCATTCATCTTAAGCTGCCCGCCCGTCAGTTTTCTTTAAGACTTGCTCTATGCATTGCGGCCGAGTCTGCTTGTTTTGCTCTATGCAGACACCGCATTTACCGGGCCCGGCACAGCAGAACTGCGCCGGAACACCCCCTCAACGTGTCATAGATTGTAGCGTAAACGTCGTCCTGCCGGCCGATTCCACCGCAATACTGCAAACGTATTCACCAAACACCCGTCTATCGCCTATACGCTTGCATACAAAGAGAAAATTCGCCCCCGGACTTGCGGGAAACGGTTGTGCGGCGCATCATGGCCG
>JAOTXR010000191.1 GCA_029862285.1 Gammaproteobacteria bacterium | reverse complement strand
TCCGGCCGGTGCCACAATCAGCTTTACCCCGCCACAAGTAGCCCCACCGGCTAACGCCATAGTGTCTGCTAACGTATCGGGCGCAGAGCCTGGGGTTTATCCAATTACGGTCACAGGTCACGATGGCGCGCTGCAGTTTGATCAACCGCTGGCGCTGGAGTTGTCGCAAAGCAGTCCGGGTCAGCCGTTGTTGCTGTTGCCGACGGCCGATGCAACGGGTGTCTCAGGAATTCAGACGCTCTACTGGAGTGCTGCGCCGGGCGCAATTTCCTACGATCTCGAAGTTGCCACAGACGCAGCGTTCAGCAACCTGGTGTTTACGGTCACAGGCACCAGTGAACGCGGCTACACGCCACCGGCAGCACTCGCGGTAAACACGACGCACTACTGGCGGGTGACTGCCAATAATGCCTGTGGTTCGGTGACTTCAGACACCGGCAGCTTCACGACTACCGGTTCGCAATGCCAGGTTTATTACAGCAGCGATGTGCCGGTGACGATTCCTGTCAGCGCGACCGGTACAGTCAGCTCGTCGATGAGTACCGACGCGACGGGCACGATAGTCGATGTCAACGTGGTCGATTTGCAGGCCACGCACACGTGGATTAACGATCTTGATATTCGCCTGGAGGGACCGTTTATCGATCATGGTGGCGTCGGTGGCCGGCATCCGGATCGTCCCAGCGTGCTGCTCATGCCGCAAACGTGTAACAGCGAAGATGATCTCGATCTCAACTTTGACGATGAGGCAGCAGCCGGTCCGATTCCCTGTCCGCCAACCGATGGCGGCAATTATCAGCCTGCCAACCCACTGGCAGGGTTTGACGGTTCCAGTGGTACCGGTGACTGGAATCTGCTGGTCACGGACAATTTTGTCTCCGACGGCGGGGCGCTGGAAAACTGGGGTCTGGAGATTTGTACCTCGCCAGAATCATTGATTCTCGATCAGGATAACGACTCCGTCGATGACCTGATCGACAACTGCACGCAAATGGCAAACCCGGCTCAGCGCGATACCGACGGTGACGGTTTTGGTAACATGTGTGACGGTGATTTCGACAATGACGGTTTCGTCGATTTCCTGGATCTCGCCATTCTGCGGGCTGATTTCCTGCTTACTGGTGATCTTCACACCGACCTGAACGGCGATGGTGTTGTTGATTTTGACGATCTCGGTTTGCTGCGGTTGGCATTTTTGGCCGCACCGGGGCCCAGTGCAATAGCCCAGTGATGGTCCAGTAGTGAGTACCAAGCCATGAACTATTTCGTTACAGGTGGTACAGGCTTCATCGGCAGTCGTCTGGTGGCCAGGTTGTTGGAGCGTGGCGGTCATGTCTGGTTCCTGGAACGGCCGCGTGAGGTCGGGCACCTGGAGAGACAATACTCGCGCTGGGCAGCACACGCGGATCGGGTTCATCCGGTCGTCGGCGAGCTGGGTGAGGAGAATCTCGGTATTCCCGCCGACGTTCAACGTGAGCTTAGCGGCAAGATCGATCACTTTTTTCATCTTGCCGCTATTTACGATTTGGCCGCTGGCGCGGAAGTACAACGCGAGATCAACGTTGCCGGAACCCGCAATACGATCCAGTTCGCTGCGGCCATAGGCGCGAAGCGCTTCCATCACATGAGCTCGATCGCGGCGGCCGGTCTCTATGACGGCGTGTTCCGGGAAGACATGTTCGAAGAAGCCATCAACCTGGAAGATCCCTATTTCGAAACCAAGCACGCATCCGAAGGCATAGTTCGCGAGGAATGCGAAGTACCGTGGCGGGTATACCGGCCCGGTATCGTGGTTGGCGATTCACGCACCGGCGAGATGGACAAAATCGACGGGCCGTATCACTTTTTCAAAGCGATTCAGAAAGCGCGTTCCACGTTACCGCAATGGATGCCGACTATCGGCGTCGAAGGCGGGCGGATCAATATCGTCCCGGTCGATTTTGTTGTAAATGCATTGGACCATATCGCCCATCTGGATGGGATGGATGGCAAGTGTTTTCATCTGACGGATCCCAAGCCACGGCGCATCGGCGAAGTGTTGAATATATTCGCCGAGGCCGCCCACGCACCGGAAATGGCGTTGCGGGTCAATGCCCGCATGTTCGGTTTCGTTCCATCCTATGTCTGGAAGGGGCTGGCGGCGTTTCGGCCGGTACAGCGGATGACAGCATCGCTGCTGGAAACACTGTCCATTCCGAAGGAGATGCTGGGTTTTATCAATTACCCGACACGCTTCGATTGCCGCGAGACCCTGGCGGCGCTGGAGGGTTCGGGGATTGCGGTACCGCCATTGCGCTCGTACGCACATCGGCTGTGGGACTACTGGGAACGCAACCTCGATCCCGACCTGCATGTAGACCGCACACTGGGCGGCAGAATCAAGGGACGGGTGGTCGTGATTACCGGTGCGTCTTCCGGCATCGGCAAGGCAGCGGCACTCAAGATCGGCGAAGCCGGTGCCCACATCGCGTTGGTTGCCCGCACGGCAGAGAAGCTGGAGGAAACCGCGGCACAGATTGCCGGGCTGGGTGGCAAGGCGTCGATATACCCGTGTGACCTGGCCGATCTCGATGCCTGCGATGCCATGATGCAACAAGTTATTGCAGATCATGGCCACGTCGATGTCCTGATCAATAACGCCGGGCGCTCGATACGGCGTGGTATCGAAAATTCTTTCGATCGTTTTCACGACTTTGAGCGCACCATGCAGCTCAATTATTTTGGCGCCCTGAGGACCACACTGGGCGCGCTGCCGTCGATGATGGAGCGACGGTCGGGACAGGTCATTAATATCTCTTCGATCGGTGTGCTGAGCAATGCACCGCGTTTTTCGGCCTATGTGGCTTCCAAGGCGGCGCTGGACGCTTTTACGCGTTGCGCTGCTGCCGAGTTCTCCCACATGGGAATTCATTTCACGACGATCAATATGCCACTGGTGCGCACCCCCATGATTGCGCCGACCAAGCTCTACGATAATGTGCCCACTATCAGTCCTGAAGAAGCCGCGGACCTGATCGTCGATGCCGTCGTCCATCGACAAAAACGTATTGCGACCCGTCTGGGCATCTTTGCCGAGATTGCCCACCTGCTGGCGCCCCGGGTGACGGAGCTGGGCATGAACGAAGCCTATCGGCTGTTCCCAGATTCTTCGGTGTCAAAAGGCGAGAAAGAAAAACACCAGCCTTCGCCCGAGCAAATCGCGCTGGCACAGTTTACCCGTGGGATCCACTGGTAAGACCCGCCGCCGCTGCATGGCAGTGAATGCATGCGGTGCTGGTTGACCTTGATTACTTTATAGCCAGACGCCGATATTGATCGGCGTCTTATCCTTAAGCTACACCTTGACAAAGTCCAACTATGCGACTATCAATTAATATTGAGTGTCCTACGCCCTTAGGGGTGTGACCGGAAATGATTGGGGAAACGAATATGAATACTTTCAGAGCCTTACCCGCCCTGTGTGTGCTGCTATTACTGGGTGCCTGTTTCGATAGCGGTAGCGGTGGCCAGGGGGCCATTATTGTGACCCCGCCGCCCGCACCGGTGGAATTTACCGGGGTGTTTTTGGACAGCCCCGTCCAGGGCCTGCGCTTTGCAACGTCGACACAGTCGGGTCTGACCAATGCCGCCGGCGAATTTACCTACCGCGCCGGAGAGACTGTGACCTTTTCCATCGGCGGCATCGTGCTGGGATCGGCCCCCGGTGCGGCGCAAATAACGCCGTTTGACCTGTTCGGCCTGACCCCGCCTGCGACCGAACGCGAATTGCGCGAGGAACTTAGTCATAGGGGTTGTCGTGGTCTCAATGGTTGCAGCGATGACGAGATCACCGATTTTGACCGCGTGGCCAATATCGCCATGCTGCTGCTCTCACTGGACAACGATGACGATCCTGACAATGGTCTGGATCTCACTGGCTGGGACAGCACCCTGATGGATGCCAGCCTGGACTTTGATTACAACCTCTTCAGGTTTCATTACGACGAGTTTGATGACTTTGAAGACGAATATGATGTGGATGGTGTTGGCGTGACCGAGCCGCTGGTGCATCTGTATGAGACGCTGGGCATCACGGTGCCGGCGAGTGTCCAGACACAATTCTCCAGAGACGACGGCAATGACGGCACCATCGATAGCATCTATACGGACACTTACAACGACGACGGCCAGCAGACTGGTTCCCAGGATGACAACGACAACGACGGTAATCTCGAATATAACTTCGCCGCCACCTACGATGCCGATGGCAATCAGCTAACCAGCCTGTCCGAACAGGACTACGACGATGATGGCATTATCGATTACAGATCTGAGTCCACCAGCACTTTCGATGCTGACGGCAATCGCCTGACCGAAGAGTATGTGACGGAGCAAGATAATGATGATGATGGTACCGTGGACCGAATCGATATCGACACCTACACCTATGATGCCGATGGCAATCGCTTAACGGTGCTGCGTGAATACGATTATGACGCCGATGGCACGGTGGACGAAAACCGTCTCGAAACTTACACTTATGATGCCGATGGCAATCGCTTAACGGAGCTGCGTGAATACGACTATGATGCCGACGGCACGGTGGACGAAAACCGTCTCGAAACTAACACCTATGACGCCGATGGCAATCGCTTAACGGAGCTGCGTGAATACGACTATGATGCCGATGACACGGTGGACGAAACCCGTCTCGAAACCAGCACCTATGATGCCGATGGCAATCGCTTAACGGAGCTGCGTGAATACGATTATGATGCCGACGGCACGGTGGACGAAAGCCGTCTCGAAACCAACACCTATGATGCCGATGGCAATCGTTTAACGGAGCTGCGTGAAAACGACTATGATGGCGACGGCACGGCAGATTACAGGGAGGGCTACACCTACACCTATGACGCCGATGGCAATAGGTTAACCCAAGTGTATGAACAAGACGCGGATGCCGACGGCACGGTAGATTACAGAGAGGGCTACACCTGGACCTATGATGCCGATGGCAATAGGTTAACCGAAGTGTATGAACAAGATAACGATGGCGATGGCACGGCAAACTACATTGAGAGCCACGCCTGGACCTATG
>JAOTXR010000190.1 GCA_029862285.1 Gammaproteobacteria bacterium | reverse complement strand
ATTCCGCGCTCCATAGGCTGCCGGTATGGTGAAGTAATCGATCGCCGGTACTGCCATGTTCATCAGCAACACCGAGAAGGCCATGCCATCCGGGTAAGCACCCCATGTGCGAATAGTGTAAGTCAGCGCACCAATGCCAAGGCCATAAATCAGCCTGCCGCGGATGCTGGTTGCCGCCGATACCGGATCGGTCGCAATGAAGAAAGCTCCAAGCATCGCTGCACCTGTCGTCAGGTGAAACAAGGGTGAAGGATAGCGGTCGGCGTCCACGAGGTAGAAAATCAGCGCCATCGATGCCAGTCCGGCGAGTACCGCGACCGGAATATGCCAACGGATGACGCCGCGTATGAGCATGTAAATGCCACCGGCAGCGATGGCGAGGTTAAACCATAACCAGGCGCCGACAACATTGCTGCTCATCATCGGTTCGGCGCTGATTTCGCTCATCGTCATGGATCTGCTCAGATTGCTTTGCACCTGGTCGAGCGGCGTGGCCGACGTAATTGCATCCCATGTCAGCATCTCAGGTGGCGAGGCACTGAATATGGTTGCCAGCGTCTGGCCGACACTCAAACCGCCATCCATGCCGCGTGGTGAGATCCACAGATCTGCGAGCGGCGCGGGATACGCAATCAACAACAAGACATACCCAGCCATCGCCGGATTGAACGGGTTGAAGCCAAGACCGCCATAGATGTGCTTGGCGAACACGATCGCAAAAACTGTGCCGATCGCTGTCACGTACCAGGGCGTAAGAGCGGGCAGGGCAAAAGCCAATAACACGGCGGTGACTACGGCGCTGTAATCGCCAAGATATAGCGGCAAATTGCGGCCGCGCAACCGCAGCATGGCAGCTTCGCTGGCAAGGGCAACCGCTGTTGCAATTGCCGCGTTTACCAGCAAACCGATGCCAAAGAACCATACATAGACGAGCAGCGCCGGAATCATCGCGATCAGGACCTCGCGCATGAGTTGCGGCACCGGGCGGGCATCGATGATGTGTGGCGCCGGTTCGATCTGGAATTTCATCGAATGTCGGCACTATTGTGGTTGTCTGCCGCCTCGCGGGCACGGACTCGTTGCATTACTTCTTGAATTACCTGGCGGCGCTGGTGGATATCGGCTGCTGCCACAGCCTGCTGTTTCTTTTCGGCAAGTCGTTCGTCGCGCCGTGCCTTTTCTTCCATCAGGCGCTTGTTCCGATTATCGAAGCGGTCTCTTGCCACCGCCGCGCGTTGCCGGTCGGCCTCGCGGATAGCAATTTCCGTCTTCGCAAACCGGAAGTGCTGTGAGAGACGGATGTTGCTCGGGCACACGTAGTCACAGCAGCCGCACTCAATGCAGTCAAATATATTGTAGCGCTCCAGCTTGTCATGATCGTGCGAACCCGCATACCAGTACAGTTGCTGCGGCAGTAGTCTGGACGGACAAACGCGAGCGCATTCGCCGCAGCGTATGCACGGCCGAATTCCAGTTGCCTGCCGTGCGTGCTCCGGCGTCATCGCCAGAACTGAATTGCACGCCTTTATTACAGGAATGTTGTCGTCACCGACGGCGAAACCCATCATTGCACCACCGACTACCAGGCGGTTTACGTCTTCGGCATAACCACCGCAGACATCAACCAGAGACGATATTGGCGTACCAAGACGTGCGACCACGTTGGCCGGTTCTTTAATGCCATCGCCGGTTACAGTGACCGTGCGCTCTGTAAGGCTTCGGCCATCGGTTATGGCAGTATTGATGGCCGCCGCCGTCGCCACATTGATGCAAACGAAACCGATGTCGAGTGGCAGCCCATTGCTGGGAACTTCGTAACCGCTGAGTGCTTGAATGAGCTGGCGTTCGGAGCCCTCCGGGTAGATGGCCGGTACTCGCACTACCTCGAAGCGATCGTCGTCGAATTTTTCCACGGACGCACGCAGCGCATCTTCGCATTGCGGCTTGTCTTCCTCCACGCCAATGACACAGCGATTGACTTGCAGCACATGGAGCACGATACGGGCACCCGCAATGATGTCGTCGGGCCGCTGGCGCATGAGGGTTTCGTCGCAACTGATATCCGGGTCGCACTCGGCGCCGTTGAGTATCAGCGTATGCACGTTTGTATCGGCTCGCGCCGTTAGTTTGGTGGATGTTGGAAAAACGGCGCCGCCGAGACCGACTATTCCGGCATCACGCACTCGCTGTCTTACGCGAACCGGATCTTCGGTATGGTAGTCGCCGACGACGGGATCGGGTTCGCACCAGCGGTCCGCGCCATCGGTCTCGATTACAATACAGGGTGCGTTTAGCCCGGATGGATGCGGTACCGGCCGTTCCTCGATAGCGGTTACCGTTCCTGAACTCGAAGCGTGAATAGTGGCGCTTACGAAGCCATTCGCTGCAGCGATACATTCTCCACGCAACACAGCCTGACCAACAGTGACGATGGGCGTGGCAGGCATGCCGGCATGTTGTGACAGCGGCAACACCACTTCCGCCGGTAATGGCGCGTAGCGCAACGGCTGCTCGGCCAATATGTGTTTGGCGGTAGGCAGGACCAGTCCGCCGTAAAAACCCGAGTGCTTCTTGATCGGGGTCAGTTCGTCACTGAGTACGTCGGTTGCCAGTTCGTCCCCGGTATCCGGCTTGTCTGAATCAATGTTCATTTAGTCGATGCGGGCCCGTGGCTCACGTTTGGGTCTGGAAATTTTCCAGGCGCGTATTCCGGTAACGGCCGGCAGCATGGTGATGCAGTCAACCGGACAAACCGGCACGCAGAGCTTGCAGCCGGTACATTCATCTGCGATGACGGTATGCATCAGCTTTGGCGCGCCAACAATGGCGTCAACCGGGCATGCCTGAATGCATTTTTTACAGCCGATGCACAGTTGTTCGTCGACAAAAGCGATTTCGCGGGCGGTTTCGTGACCGTATTCGGGGTTGAGTGGAATGACGTCGCGACCCAGAAGCAAGGCAATCTCGCGAATCACTTCCTGGCCCCCGGGCGGGCACCGGTCGATATCCGCCTCGCCCCGGGCAATCGCGTCAGCATACGGCCGGCAGCCGTCGAATTTGCACTGCCCACACTGGGTCTGTGGCAACAATGCATCGAGGGCGTCAGTCTCCGGCGTTCCTTCAACCTCGAGGGCGCGTGCGAACGCCATCAGCGCCAGGGCGATTAGCAGCGTGACGCCGACCAGCAAAATAAGTGCCGCGGTCATTTCAGGTCTTTATTAGTCCCGTAAAACCCATGAAGGCGAGGGACATCATGCCGGCGGTAATCATCGCAATTGCGGCGCCACGAAACGGCCGGGGCACATCGGCCACTGCAATGCGTTCGCGTATTGCCGCAAACAGCACCAGCACCAGTGAAAAGCCGGTGGCGGCACCGAATCCATAAAAAAGCGACTCGAGAAAACTGCGTGACTCCTGCACATTCAACAGTACAACCCCGAGTATTGCGCAATTACTGACTACCAGCGGCAGAAAAATACCCAGCAACTGATGCAACAGCGGGTTGATCTTTCGCACCATCATCTCCGCAAATTTCGCGATCACAGCGATTACGAGTATAAAAGTGATAATACGCAGATAAGCCAGCGCATAAGGTTGCAACAAGTATTGGTCGATCAGGAATGAGACGGCGGCAGCCAGTGTCAGCACGAAAATCGTTGCCAGTGACATACCAACAGCCGTTTCCAGTTTGCCGGTAACACCGAGAAATGGACAAAGACCCAGGAACCTGGTCAGCACCAGGTTGTTGACCAGCATTGTGCCTACCAATATCAGCAGCAGCTCGTTCATCGCACACGCATGCCGGGTTTGGCGCCGGAATCCGGGCTGATCAGGAAAATGTCGGAGCCACCGGGGCCGGCAGCCAGCACCATTCCTTCGGAGACGCCAAATCGCATTTTGCGTGGCTTCAGGTTGGCCACGACCACTGTCAGCCTGTCCTGCAAATCCTCTGGCTCGTAAGCTGAACGAATTCCGGCGAATACAGTTCGTCGCTCGTCACCCAGATCAAGCGTGAGACGCAACAGTTTGTCCGCGCCATCGACGTGCTCTGCTGTGACGATACGTGCGACACGCAAGTCGACATTCAGGAACCGGTCAATATCGATCTGGTCTTCGTCGGCCTTTTTTTGGTCATCTGTAGCATCGGCAGTCTTGAGCATATTCTGAACCTGCTTGATATCCATGCGCTGTATCAGTGGTTTGAATCGTCGAATCGGGGCGTCGAGCAAGGGTTTCTTGGCATCTTCCCAAAGCAGGGGAGCGCTGTTGAACAAGGCTTCGCTGGCCTCTGCGATGGACGGTAACACCGGCTTGAGATAAATGATCAGCGAGCGATATAAATTGAGGCCCTGAGTGCACACGGCGTGCACTTCCGCGTGCCGCTGTGAATCTTTAATGGCCTGCCACGGCTTGTGCTCGTCGATGTAGCGATTGGCGCGGTCGGCCAGCGCCATTATCTCGCGCATTGCCCGTGAGTATTCGCGGTCTTCATAGAGTTGTGCCAGCCTGTCTCTGGCATCGGCAAATTCGTCGAACAATGCCGGTTCCGGCAAAGCAGCCGCCAGCTGGCCGTCAAAATTCTTGGTGATGAAACCAGCGCAGCGACTGGCGATATTGACCAGTTTGCCGACGACATCGGAATTGACGCGCTGGACGAAGTCCTCGAGGTTTAAGTCGATGTCGTCAACGCCAGGTCCAAGCTTGGCTGCGTAGTAATAACGCAGATATTCCGGTGACAGGCTGTCAAGGTACTGCCTGGCGGTGATGAAAGTCCGTCGTCGCTTGGACATCTTTTGCCCGCTAACGGTGAGAAATCCATGCGCATAGACAGACGTTGGAATTCTGAACCCTGATCCCTGTAGCACTGCCGGCCAGAACAGGCAGTGAAAATAGACGATGTCCTTACCGATAAAGTGATAAACCTCGGCATCGCTGTCAGGTGCCCAGAAACTGTCGAAATCCAGTTCTGGCGTCCGATCGCAAAGATTACGGAAACTGGCCATGTAGCCGACCGGTGCATCCAGCCAAACGTAAAAGTAATGATCGGGCAGACCTGGTACTGAAAAACCGAAGTACGGTGCGTCACGCGAGATGTCCC
>JAOTXR010000189.1 GCA_029862285.1 Gammaproteobacteria bacterium | reverse complement strand
CCGGAGGCGAGAAAAGGATCAGCAACTTTCTGCTGTGGAACCTCGCGTACGCTGAATTCTATTTTTCGGATTCACTATGGCCTGATTTCGATGCCGCGATGCTGGATCGTGCAGTCGCCGATTTCACACGGCGCCAGAGACGATTTGGCCGGACCGCCGAGCAGCTTAGTGCCGGTTAACGGACTTCGGCAGCGCTTTGCTACTGCCATGCTGGTGATTGTCCCGCTGGCGGCGATAATTTTTTTCACCCCGCGCATCTATGGTGTGTTGCTGTTGTCTTTCATGGTCCTGGCTGGTGCGTGGGAGTGGGGCGGTTTCTTTCCCAAAATGAACAAGCCGCTTCGGGTGGCCTATGTTGCTTTGATTGGGATCGGGATGTTGATTGCCTGGTTTGGCGGCGGTACTGCGGTGATGCCCGTTTTGTGGGTGGCGATGGTGTGGTGGTTATTCGCATTTGCATGGGTTTTGCGCTTTCCCACACCGGTTCCGGTATTGCTGGTGTTGTTCGGTGGTCTTTTCGTGCTGGTGCCGGGCTGGCTGGCCCTGGCAAGGCTACACATGCAGCTGGGGCCACAATGGCTCACTTTTTTCTTCTTCGTGATAGCCGCGGCGGATACAGGTGCCTACTTTAGTGGCAAAGCGTTTGGTCGCACCCGGCTCGCGCCGAAAGTTAGTCCGGGCAAAACCTGGGAAGGTGCATTAGGCGGATTGGTATTTGTGTTGTTGATAGCAGTAGCCGGCGCTTACTGGTTCGGCTGGTCGCCGATTTTCATGATTTCTCTATGCCTGGCTGTTGCATTGGCTTCGGTGATTGGCGATCTCACCATCAGCATGTTCAAGCGTCATGCGCACCTGAAAGATAGCGGAAGCCTTTTCCCCGGACATGGCGGCGTCCTGGATCGGATTGACAGTATGTCCGCAGGGGCGCCGCTTTTCGTGATCGGGCTGGGCTGGGCCCGGTCCATGGCGTGACATTCGGTCGTTCAAAGGGAACCATATACCGGTTAGAGTGGTCGTCTTCCCATAGGGTCGCGTGGTAGAGATTCATCCAGCATGAGCAATATCTTAACTTGGATACTGGCGTTCATTTTCGCGATTAGCGTGCTGGTCGCAGTTCATGAGTTTGGTCATTTTTGGGTGGCCAGGCGTCTGGGAATCAAAGTACTGCGGTTCTCGATCGGCTTTGGCAAGCCGCTGTGGCGTAAGCCGGGCGCCGACGGGACCGAGTATGTGATCTCTGCGCTGCCCCTGGGCGGTTACGTCAAGATGCTTGACGAGCGTGATTGCCAGGTTGCGCCCGAAGAAAAACATCGCGCCTTCAATAACGCATCGATAATCTCGCGTCTTGCTGTACTGGCTGCCGGGCCGCTGTTCAACTTTTTGTTCGCGATCGTAATTTACTGGACCACGTTCATGGCCGGGGACACCCAGTTACGCCCGATTATCGGTGAGGTCATCGCTGACAGCTATGCTCATTCTGCCGGCTTGCGTGCCGGCGACGAAATATTGTCAGTAGGCGATCGGTCGATCCAGTCCTGGCAAGAGGCGACGCTCGCGATTATCGATGATCTTGTCGACGATGGTCGGATTAACTTCATAGTTCGTGATAAAGCGGGTATCGAGCGCAGCAGCCTGGTCGATGTCGGTGAGGATAAGCGGCGTCTGACAGAGCCCGGCGAACTGCTTTCGGGAATTGGCGTTGGGGTCTGGCCCAGCGAGATACCTCCATTGATCGGTGAAATTGTGCCGGGTGAAGCGGCCGAACGTGCCGGGCTTAGGCCAGGCGATCTGATCCTGGCTGCCGACAACGAACCGATCGAGAGTTGGGTCGCCTGGTATGAATATGTACGGGCCAATCCCGGTAAAGAGGTCCTGGTGCAGTTGCGACGTGACGGGCGGCAGCTGGACGTGCCTCTGCTGATCGGGGAAATGCGTGATGATGGGCAAATCGTCGGGCGCATTGGTGCGGGCACACAAGATCTCAGCAAGGACCGGGAAATTGAAGTTCGTTACGGTCCAATAGCTGCAATGGGCAAAGCAGTGGCTTATACGGGAGAGATGAGTATATTCACGGTACGTATGCTGTGGCGCATGCTGACCGGGGATTTTTCGGCGCGTAATCTTAGTGGACCCATTACCATCGCCGAGTACGCCGGTACTACGGCGCAAATGGGCCCGGGTTTCTTCATCAGGTTCCTGGCGATCGTGTCGATAAGCCTCGGTATACTGAACCTGTTGCCGGTGCCGATGCTGGACGGTGGCCAAATGGTGTTTCAGGTTGCCGAAGCGCTGAAGGGCAGCCCGCTATCGCCGGAAACCGAGCTGCGTGGCCAACAGGTAGGCATGGTCTTGTTGCTGATGCTTATGAGTCTGGCTTTTTACAACGATATTTTGCGTCTGATGGGGTAACGGGTGTTGGGGATTAACAGATTTGCCACGATCGCGTGCCTTCTGTGCATGATGGCAAATAGCTACGCGGCCAGCGACGATTTTCTCGTCGAGGATATCCGCATTGAGGGCCTGGGCCGCATATCTGAGGGCACGGTCTTTAACTACCTGCCAGTCAACGTTGGCGACCGTCTCGATCGTCAGCGTATCGCCGAGTCCTTTCGCGCCATATACGGAACCGGTTTTTTCGATGACATAGAATTTCGTCGCGATGGCAACACGCTGGTGATAGCGGTCGCCGAGAGACCGTCTATTGCCAGTTTTACGATCGAAGGTAATAAGGACATTAAGACTGAGGATCTCGAGAGTAACCTCGGCAATGTCGGTCTTAAACGAGGCGGCAGCTTCGATCGGTCGGTCCTGGACAATGTCGAACAGGTTCTCACGCAGGAGTATTTCAATCGCGGCAAATACGGCGCCGGAATTGAAACCGAAGTGACCGAAATCGACAACAACCAGGTACGGATTAAAGTAGAAATCACAGAAGGTGATCGCGCCAGAGTCCGACAGATCAATATCGTAGGCAACGATATCTTCGAGGAAACAGAGCTGCTGAAGCAGTTTGCGATGAAAACGCCAAATTTTCAGGCACTGTGGAAAAAAAACGACCGCTATGCGCGTGAAGTTCTTGGTGGCGATCTTGAATCGTTGACGTCTTATTATATGGACAGGGGATTTGCCAACTTCAGCGTCGACTCCACTCAGGTCGCAATTACGCCGGACAAGAAAGATATTTACGTCACAATAAATATCAAAGAGGGAGAAAGATACACGATCGCCGGTGTGGAAATGAGTGGCGACACCGTAGTCCCGGAAAATGAGCTGAAGAGACTAGTATTGTTGAAGCCCGGCCAGATTTTTTCCCGGAAACTGTTGACGCAAACTACGGAGTTAATGTCTTTTCGCCTGGCGCGGGATGGCTTTTCACGTGCGACTATAACGCCGATCCCGGATATTGACGTAGAAGCACAGACAGTTTCGGTTGATTTCCGCGTTGATCCTGGCGAGCGGGTTTATGTGCGACGGATAGACTTTAACGGGGCCGAGAACATCGAGGACGAGGTCTTGCGTCGTGAAATGCGTCAACTCGAGGGCTCGGCGCTTTCCAACGTCGCGCTCGAGCGTTCGGAGCAGCGAATTCGCCGATTGCCTTATATAGAAGAAGTCTCGTTTGAGACGGTGCCGGTGCCCGGAAGCCCTGATCAGGTTGATGTCGAGATCGAAATTGAAGAGGGTCTGCCCGGACAATTTGGCGGCGGACTGGGTTTTTCGGGTTCCCAGGGCCTGTTACTGAATGGCAGTTTTACACACAGTAACTTTCTGGGAACCGGCGAGCGTGTGTCGGCCAATATCAGTTCCGGCAGGTTTCAGACGGTTTACAGTATTGCGCACAACGACGGGTATCGAACGCCACACGGCGTTGGCCGAAACGTCTCGCTGGCGTATTCAGACTTGCAGGCCTTTACCACCGAGTCGTCTGATTTCTCGATCGAGTCACTGATCGGTTCAGTCGAATACAGCTGGCCAATTTCCGAGTTTTCACGGATTCAGATCGGAGGTGCGTATCTGGACAGCCAGCAGATAACAACTCTTTTCAGTTCAGAGCAGAATCAGGCTTTCGTGCGCAACAACGGAAACCCATTTACGGTGAGCGCCCTCGGGCCCGTCTGCGGCGATAATTTCAATGATATTTGCGGTACCAAATTCAAGGCTTTCGAGTTGTTTGGCGGCTGGGTATGGGACTCGCGTGACCGGGTGATTTTTCCGACACGTGGGACCCGGCATACTTTTTCGCTCGGTACGACTGTTCCGGGCAGTGAAGTCGAGTACTACACCGCGCGTTACAATCTTACAAAGTTGTGGAACCCGTTTGGTCAATGGACCATCGGTTGGAACCTGGATGTCGCCTACGGAGAGCCACTGGGTGGCTCGACCGATCTACCGCCTTCAAAACTGTTTTTTGCGGGCGGGCCCGAGACGGTACGCGGTTTTGAAAACAGCCGGCTGGGGCCGCTGGATTCACAGGGCAATCCTAACGGCGGCAATCTAAAGACGGTGAGCCAGTTGGAGTTACTGTTGCCGACCCCGGAAAAATTGCGCAGTAGCACCCGTTTTAGTTTGTTCTGGGATGTCGGTAATGTATTCTATACGGGCGGAAACGACATTCACTTCACGGATTGCCTTCTGAATCGTGGGTTTACGTGCTCCCCCAGGCCGGTCGACTATGGTTTCGACGCAAATTCCCTGAGACAATCCGTGGGTGTTGCTGCCCAGTGGCTTGCGCCTCTGGGGACTTTTCGTTTTAGCTACGCGACGCCGATCAAGAAATTCGATGGATCGGCGAGATTGCCGGGAGATGAAGTTGAACGCTTTCAATTCTCTGTCGGCTCAACATTTTGAGCGAATATGTATGAGTAATTCAATAACAGCAATAGTTGCGATAGTAACGCTGCTCTGCGCCAGCGCTGGAGTGGCTCAGGGTGCCGACATGAATATCGGCGTTGTTAACATCGCCCGTCTGCTGGACGAATCGCCACAGGCAAAGTCGGCAATGAAGGCGCTGCAGGACGAATTCGCACCGCGTCAACGAGGCATACAGTCACAGGAAGAGAGCCTGAGAAGCAAGGAAGAAGAGCTCAAGCGCAATGCGGCCGTAA